>DATLGW010000576.1:0-1606 GCA_035540315.1 Burkholderiaceae bacterium
CTGCCGGCGCTCGCCGCCGAGGTCGCGCTCGCGACGGCGGCGCTCGAGCGCGAGCTGCCGCTGGTCGGCATCGGGCTGGGTGCGCAGATCCTCGCGATCGCCGCCGGCGGCCGCAGCGATCCCGCGCCGCTGACGTTCGACGTGACGACCGCGCGACGCGTGGACCCGCAGGCGCTGAACGGCTTCCTGCCCGAGCAGTATCCGATCGCGACCTACATGCGCGATTGGCCCGTGCCGCCGGCGCATGCGAAGGTGCTCGCGCGCGACGAACGGCAGCGCGCGGTGCTGTGGCAGGTCGGGCCGCGCGCCTTCGGCTTCGCCGGGCATCCGGGGATGAAAGTCGCGATGGTCGAGGATCTCGTGATGGAGTTCGACGAGGTCGCGCCGGACATCGAGAACGTCCTGGCCCGGCTGCGCAACGTCAGAACCGCGCTGGAGGATGCGCTGGTGCCGATCATGACCGGACTGGTGCAGCTGACGGGTTGGATCCGCCCGCCCGCATAGGCGCCAGGGCCATTCCCACTCCGTGCCGCGCCGCGCCGGGCCCCGCTCGCTACGCCGAAAAGTCCTGTGGTTGGCGCGCTTTCGGAGGCCGATTCGGGTCCGGGTTTGAAAATAAGCATTTTCTAATTTAATCTAAGCATATCCGGAGGAGGAATGACGGCCATGCCCAAGAAGCTCGTGATCGTGATGGCCAACACCGATCCCCGCAACGGCGAGGAGCTGGGCGCGCCGATCTTCCAGGCTTCGGTCGCCGCGGCGATGGACTACGAGGTCGACGTGATCTGCACCGCAACCGCCGGGCGGCTGATGAAAAAAGGCGTCGCCGAGAAGCTGTTCGTCAAGGATGGCTCGCCGAAGTCGGTCTACGACTTCATCAAGGATGCGCACGAGGCAGGCGTCAAGTTCTACTGCTGCTCTCCGAACCTGGACCTGTTCGACATGAAGCACGAGGACCTGATCCCCGAATGCGAGGGGGTCGTCGGCGGCGCGCACCTGATCGAGCAGGTGATGGAAGAAGACTGCAAGGTGATGACGTACTGATGGAGCACACCGCCACCCGGGTGCAGACGCACATCGGCGATCCGGTGCCGCAGGCGACGCCGGTGCCGCGCGCGAAGCTCGAGCAGATCTTCGCCGACCTGCAGTCGGACCTGCGCTACGACCACGAGCTGCACGGCTGCCTGAACTGCGGCATCTGCACGGCGACCTGCCCGGCCGCGCACTACTACGACTTCAGCCCGCGCGAGATCGTCCAGCTGCTGTGGACCGAAAACCTCGAGGGCATCTACGACGCGATGCAGGAGAAGATCTGGGCCTGCGCCCAGTGCTACACCTGCGCGGCCCGGTGCCCGTTCGGCAACTCGCCGGGCGGGCTGGTGATGCTGATGCGCGAGACCGCGATCAAGCACCAGATGGAGTCGGCGAAGAACGTGCTGCGGCCGTTCAGCCGCGTGATGCTCAAGCTGATCTCGACCGGCAACCAGCTCGCGCCGGACATGATCAACAAGGATCACTTCGCCGACTGGGGACCGAACATCTCGAAGGTCGAGGCGCCGCTGGCGGTGCTTCGCAAGGCGATCCCGATGCCGACGCTGAACACGAC
>DATLGW010000577.1:0-3455 GCA_035540315.1 Burkholderiaceae bacterium
AACCGGCTGCGGCAGCGCGAGCACCTGCGCTTCGTCTCGCATCGCCTCGAAGACGCGAACGCCGGCGCGGGTGTCGAACCCGGCGCGCCGCATCCGGTCGAACGCGACCCGGTCGGCTTCGCGCTCGAGATCGCGCGAGAACCCGAACACCGACGATGCGGTCAGTCCCTGCACCAGCAAGCCGCCCAAGCCGCCGATCAGCAGGCCCAGGCCCAGTCCGAACGCCGCGGCGTTCTTCGCCGTTTCGCGCTGCTGGAACCCGTGACGGTGGACGAAGTGGCCGCCTTCGTGCGCGAGCACCGCAGCGAGCTGCGCGTCGTCGTGCAGCCGCGCGACCAGCCCGAGGTTCAGGTAGATGCTGCCGTTGGGCAGCGCGAACGCGTTCATCTGCGGCGAGTCGACGACGCGCACCCGCATCGCACCGACGAATTCCGGGAACAGCCGGTGCAGCAGGTCGGCCAGGTAGCCGTCGAGCGCGGCGTCGCGATACAGGCTGCCCTGGCGCCGCATCGCGCGGTCCAGTTCGTCGGCGGCGCCCCAGACGCGATCCTCGGTTTCGACCAGGTCCGACGGCGACGGCTTGCCGGCGAACGGCGCGAGCTGAGCCCTTGGCGCCAGCGGTGTTGCGGCGAGCGCGGCCGACAGCAGCGCGGCAGCGAACCTGCAGCGCAGCGTCACGGGGTCGGCGGCAGGCGGTGCAGCAGCGAGTCGATCATCGCCGCGGCGCCCGCCGGGTCGCGAAGATCCCGCACGCCGCTGGCGACGTTGTTGATCCACAGCAGGTTGCCGGTCTTCAGGTCGACGAAAGCGCCGTAGACTGCCGAGCTGCCCATTGGAATCGCAACGCCGGCGAGCGCGCCCATGATGAAGATCGCCTTGCGGCCGGCGCTGGACACGATGTCGTTGCCTATGATCAGCATCGCGCCGTCGGCGCCGGACTTGCGCGCCAGGAACTCGAGTCCCTCGCCGACCGAGTAGTCGAAGCGCTCGCGCTTGTGCGACCAGGCGTCGCCGCCTCGGTTGACGACGAAGAACGCGTCGCCTGCGACGACCATCAGCGTCGCCAGGTAATCGTCGAGCTGATCGCGCTCGTCCTCGGTCAGCTCGGGCAGCGGCACGAGTCTGGGCGCCCGGCGCTGCTGCACGAAACGATCGACGGCCTGCGTCAGCTGCTCCGAGGCCTCCCGAGTCCAATCCGGCACCAGCTCGAGCATGCCGGCGGCGGACATCTCGTGCACCTTGACTCGCGCCGGGATCATGACCAGCCGCGTCGGCATCGCCGCGTCGTTGTCGCCGACGCTGTAGTGGCGGTACTGAGCCCACGCCGGCGAAACTGCAATCGACAGGCAAACGACAGCGAGCCAACGAAGCATACCGGTCTCCTCCGAACGCCGGCAGCCTAATCCAGCCCCGATGTGAAGATCGAGTGAAAAATGCCGCAGGGTGGCGCCGGAGCGACACGCCGCGCGCTGCCGACCCCCAAATGGGGGGCGCGACGCCGGCTGCGCGGGTCGTGGAACGAGGATCAGCCGCGGCCGTGCGGCGCGTCGAAATCGATCGCTGGACCGGCCGGAACGATCCCGGTCGGATTGATCGTCGCGTGGCTCTGGTAGTAATGCCGCTTGATGTGACCGAAGTCGACCGTCTGCCGCACGCCCGGCCACTGGTACAGCGCGCGCGTATGAGCCCACAGGTTCGGATAGTCGACGATCCGGCGCAGGTTGCACTTGAAGTGGCCGTGGTAGACGGCGTCGAACCGCAGCAGCGTCGTGAACAGCCGCCAATCCGCTTCGGTGATCGTCGAACCGCACAGGTACCGCTTCGCCGACAGCCGCTGCTCCAGCCAGTCCAGCGTCTCGAACAGCGGCCCCACCGCTTCCTCGTACGCCTGCTGCGTGGTGGCGAACCCGGCCTTGTAGACGCCGTTGTTGACCGTGTCGTAGATCCGCTGGTTCAGCGCGTCGATCTCCGAACGCAGCTCGGCCGGATAATAATCACCGGGCGCCGCGCCGCAGCCGTCGAACGCGCTGTTCATCATCCGGATGATGTCGGCCGACTCGTTGCTGACGATCGTCGCCGACTGCTTGTCCCACAGCACGGGCACCGTGACCCGTCCGGTGTACGACGGATCGGCAGCGGTGTAGACCTGATGCAGGCAATGTGCGCCGTTGACGGAATCCGGCACGACGCCGTCGCCGGCGTCGAACGTCCAGCCGTTCTCCCGCATCAGCCAGTGCGTGACCGACACGCCGATCAGGTCCGTCAGCCCCTTGATGCTGCGAAAGATCAGCGTGCGGTGCGCCCACGGGCACGCGCGGCTGACGTACAGGTGGTAGCGCCCGGCCGCCGCCGGAAAACCCGGCTCCGCATTCGGTCCCGGTCCGCCGTCAACAGTCACCCAGCCGCGGAATTTGGATTGTTCGCGCTGAAAGCGACCGCCGGTGTTGCGCGTGTCGTACCACGTGTCGACCCAGCGACCGTCGACGAGCCGCCCCATGTCAGAAAGACCTCGGCAGCCCGAGCACGTGCTCGGCCACGTACGACAGGATCAGGTTCGTCGAGATCGGCGCGACCTGGTACAGCCGCGTCTCGCGGAACTTGCGCTCGACGTCGTATTCGGCTGCGAACCCGAAGCCGCCGTGGAACTGCAGGCATGCGTTGGCGGCCTCCCACGACGCCTTGGCCGCCAGGTACTTCGCCATGTTCGCCTCGGCGCCGCACGGCTGGTGCGAATCGAACAGCGCGCACGCCTTGTAGCGCATCAGGTTCGCCGCCTCGATCTCGATGTAGGCCTCGGCGATCGGAAACTGCACGCCCTGGTTCTGCCCGATCGGCCGGCCGAACACCACGCGCTCTTTCGCATACGCGGTGACCTTGTCGATGAACCAGTAGCCGTCGCCGATGCACTCGGCGGCGATCAGCGTGCGCTCGGCGTTCAGCCCGTCGAGGATGTAGCGGAACCCCTTGCCCTCCTCGCCGATCAGGTTCTGCGCAGGAATCTCGAGGTTCTCGAAGAACAGCTCGTTCGTTTCGTGGTTGACCATGTTCGCGATCGGCCGCACGGTCATGCCGTTGCCGATCGCATCGCGCAGGTCGACGATGAAGATCGACATCCCTTCGGATTTCTTCGTCACCTGCGCCAGCGGCGTCGTGCGCGCCAGCAGGATCATCAGGTCCGAGTGCTGCACGCGCGAGATCCATACCTTCTGGCCGTTGACGACGTAGCGGTCGCCGTTGCGCACCGCGGTGGTCTTGATCCGGGTCGTGTCGGTGCCGGTGGTGGGCTCGGTGACGCCCATCGACTGCAGCCGCAGCTCGCCGCTGGCGATCTTCGGCAGGTAGCGCCGCTTCTGCTGCTCCGAGCCGTGCCGCAGCAGCGTGCCCATGTTGTACATCTGGCCGTGGCAGGCGCCGGAGTTGCCGCCGGCGCGATTGATCTCCTCCATGATCACCGA
>DATLGW010000578.1:0-2883 GCA_035540315.1 Burkholderiaceae bacterium
CGCACGACCAAGCTCGGGTTCACGACGCCGACGCGCCGCTGGACGCAGGCGATCTGCGCGACCCAGCAAATGCGCGAGCTGCTCGGCTCGAGCTCGTCGTGGGCGATCAAGGCGGAGTCGCTGCGGCGCTTCGCCGAGGCCGGTCCGGACAAGGGCGACGACCAGCTGCTGTGGCGCATCTGCAATTACCTGAAGTGGCGCCAGATGCATTTCCCCAGCGTGCGCGCCGATTGACCGCGCCAGGAGGTTCGCCGTCATGTTATCGTTGATCGAAAACCGGCCCCGGTCGCTCGCAGAGCGCACCTGCGTGGCACAACTGAGGTAGGGGAAGCATCGCGATGGACATCCACCGCGTCTATCAGACGCTGATGAAGGCATTCCGGTTTCGCGAACGGCGCATGCAGATGTTCGTCAGCGCGATGCAGCCGGCGCCCACGTCGCGAATCCTCGATCTCGGCGGCACTGCGTTCATCTGGCAATACATCGGCATGCAGCCGCAGATCACGCTGCTGAACCTCGATCCGCAGCACGACGGCATCCAGTATCCGCCGAACATCAAGTACGTGGTCGGCAACGCGACGCGGCTGCCGTATCGCGACGGCGAGTTCGACATCGTGTTCTCCAATTCGGTGATCGAGCACGTCGGCGACTGGGAAGAGATTTCTCGCTTCGCGGCCGAGGCGCGCCGCGTCGGCCGCAAGCTGTGGGTGCAGACGCCGGCGCGCGAGTTCGTCATCGAGCCGCACGTGATCGCGCCGCTGGTACACTGGTTGCCGCGGCGGGCACAGGTGTTCCTGATCCGCTGGTTTTCGGTCTGGGGCTGGGTCACGCGGCCGTCGCGCGAGCGCGTCGAGGAGTTCCTCGACGGCACGCGGCTGTTGCGGAAGTCGGAGTTCGAGCAGCTGTTCCCGGACTGCGAGATCCGCGTCGAGCGCTGGTTCGGTCTGCCGAAGTCTTTCATCGCGATACGCAACTGACGTAACAAGCTCCCGCGGATGCACCGCGTTCTGGTCGTACACAACGCGTATCAGCAGCGCGGCGGCGAAGACAGCGTGGTCGAGGCCGAAGTCGCGCTGCTGCGCGCGCGCGGCCACGACGTCGACCTGCACTCGAGGCACAACGACGAGATCGCATCGATCGGCCGCATCGCGCTCGCGGCCGACACGCTGTGGTCGCGCGCGAGCGCCCGGGCGCTCGCCGATCACATCGCGCGGTTCGCGCCCGACGTCGTGCACGTGCACAACACGTTTCCGTTGATCTCGCCCTCCGCGTATTGGGCCGCGCACCGGGCTCGGGTGCCGGTCGTGCAGACGCTGCACAACTTCCGGCTGTTCTGCCCGCAGGCGATGCTGCTGCGCGACGGGCGCGTCTGCGAGGACTGCGTCGGGCGCCTGCCTTGGCCCGCGGTGCGGCACGGCTGCTATCGCGGCTCGCCTGCGCAGACCGCAGTGATCGCCGGCATGCAGGTGCTGCATCGTTCGATCGGCACCTGGCAGCGCAGGATTCACCGCTACATCGCGCTCAACGAGTTCTGCCGCTCGAAATTCATCGAGGCCGGGCTGCCGGCCGAACGGGTCGCGGTCAAGCCGAACTTCGTCGATTTCCCCGCGCCGCCGTCCGAGTCGCCGCGCGACGGACTGCTGTTCGTCGGCCGGCTGTCGCCCGAGAAGGGCGTCGATACGCTGGCGCAGGCCGCAGCGCGCTTGCGTCGCCAGGATGCCGGAGCCGCGACGGTCCGCGTTGCCGGCAGCGGACCCGAATCGCACCGGCTCGAGTCGCAGCCTGGGGTCGCGCTGCTCGGCAGCCTCGGCGGCGACGCCGTGCGCGAGCAGATGCTGCGCGCGCGGGCGCTGGTGATGCCGTCGATCTGGTACGAGAACTTCCCGCGCACGCTGGTCGAGGCGTTCGCCTGCGGGCTACCGGTGATTGCGAGCCGCATCGGCGCGCTGGCCGAGCTCGTCGACGACGGCCGCACCGGTCTGCTGTTCGAACCCGGCAACGCCGACGACCTGGCCGACAAGATGCGCTGGGTCCTCGCGCATCCGCAGCGGGTCCGCCGAATGGGCGATGCCGCCCGCGCCGAATACGAAGCGCGCTATACGCCGTCGCGAAACTACGAGCAGCTGATCCGGATCTACGACGCGGCAATTGCCGATCACCGCGCGCTGCACAGCGGCGCCGCCGCGTCCGCGTAGGCCGTCCGCGGGACCTCGATGCCGTTGCCGGTCATGCCGATCGGGCAGTCGCTCGGGGTGTCGGTCCACACGTGAAATCCGGCCCCCGGCTGCAGCTTCGACAGCCAGCGGCTGCCCTCGCCGGCGGTCACCGGCGCGACGACAGTTTCCGGACCCGCCACCGGCTCGACGTTCAGCCCATGCACGCCGCGGCGGCACAGCAACCCTAAGCTGTCGATCGCAGTGCCGTTGCGCCCGTAGATTGCCCAGGCGGCACGATCGCCGGCGCAGGCGTCCGGCCCGTGCGCGCCGCCGCCGCCCGGGCCGATCGGATCGGTCCAGTGGCCGGCGCCGGCCACCCTCTGCTGGCCGGTCAGCGGCCGACGGCCCGCCGGCAGCCGGATCCCAGACGTCGTACGTGAGGTGGCCGGTGACCTTGCCGATCAGGCCGACGATTGACGAAACTCTCGATACGCGAGCTGCAACCCCTCGCGCAGCGGCACGCTCGCCTTCCACCCCAGCGCGTTGATCTTGCTGACGTCGAGCAGCTTGCGCGGCGTGCCGTCGGGCTTGCTCGGATCGAACACGATGTCGCCGCGATAGCCGACCACGTCGCGGATCAGCTCGGCGAGCTCGCGGATCGTCACGTCTTCGCCCACGCCGATGTTGATCAGCGGCGGCTCGAACTTGCCGGTCTGCTGCTCATCGC
>DATLGW010000579.1:0-8286 GCA_035540315.1 Burkholderiaceae bacterium
TCGCGATCGCTGCCGGAGTCGTCGCCGTCTCCAACGCGCTGCTGCCGTCGGGCTACGTGATCTACGGCGCAGTCGGCGCGATTCCGTTCATCGTGATCGGTACGATCGCCGCGTCGCGTCAATGGCGCAAGCCGAGCGCGACGCGCATCGCCGAGACGGTCTCGCAGGTGCGCGTCATGTCGTGGCCTGAATTCGCGGCCGCGATCGAAGCGGGTTTTCGCCGGGACGGCTACACGGTCGAACGGTTGTCCGATGCGGCCGCCGACTTCCAGATCAACAAGGGATGGCGCGTTGCGTTGGTCAGCGCCAAGCGCTGGAAAGTCGCGCGCACCGGCGTCGAGCCGCTGCGCGACCTGGTCGACGCGAAGGCGCGGCGCGAGGCGCACGAGTGCATCTACGTGGCGGTCGGAGAGATCTCCGAGAACGCCCGCCGCTTCGCAGCCGAGCGAGGCATCCGGCTGTACCAGGGGCCGGAGCTCGCCGCGCTGCTGCCGGCCCTGTCGCTGCGGCGCAGCGGCTCGCTGCCGGCCAGTCGCTAGCGCGCTCGTTCAGTCGCGGCTGCGGTTCGCAGCGGCGCGGGTGCCTGCAGCGTCTCGATCAGCTGCGCTGAATCCGTGACCCAGCCGAACACGTTCTCGAAGTTCCACAGCGTCGCGAGCCGGGTGAACTCCGGCCCCGAGTGATTCATCGCGTCCTGCACGAGGATCGGGAAGAACTCGGCGAAGAACGCATCGCGCGCAGTGCTTTCGACGCAGACGTTGGTTGCGACGCCGGTGAAGAACAGATGGCGCACGTTCAGCGCGTCCAGGCGCGCGTGCAGATCGGTGCCGCAGAATCCGCTGTAGCGGGACTTGCGCACGACGACGTCGCCGGGTTCGGGGGTCAGCGGATCGACGATCTTCCAGTCCCACGTGCCTTCGACCAGCAGCTTGCCGGCGAGCTCCGGCCGCTGGCGCATCAGCACCAGCGCGAGCTCCTTGTGGAAGTTCGGCGACGATGCATCGCCGCCGTCGGACAGATCGGGCCGATAGCTCATCTGCAGGTAGACGATCTTCACGCCTGCGCGCCGGCACTCGGGCAGCAGCCGGGCGTTGACCTCGATGCATGCCTGCGCCGCGCTCAGGTCGAATCCGGCGAGGTCGAACAGCCCGCCGCGGGACAGAAATGCGTTCTGCATGTCGACGACCACGAGCGCCGAGCGCTGCGGGTCGAATGCGATCGGCTCGGGCCGGGCAGCGAGCTGGCGCATGATCCTCTCCTGCAAGTGTGCGAAGGCATCTTACCGTGCAACCGGCGCCTTGACACCGGCAGGCGCGCCCGTAAAGTGCGCGGATGACATCCGACGACGCTGCAGCGAAAGTCGCAATCGTCACCGGCGCGGCGCGCGGGATCGGTCTTGCGATCGCGTCATGGTTCCTGGAGCGGGACCACCGCGTCGCGCTGCTCGACATCGACGAAGTAACGCTTTCGCAGACCGTGCGCACGCTTGCGCCCGCCGAGCGCGTGCTCGCGCTGCATTGCGACGTCGCGGATCCTTCGCAGGTGCACTCGTCGGTCGATCGCGTCGCGCAGCGGTTCGGGCGGATCGACGCGCTGGTCAACAACGCCGGCATCGCGGTGTTCAAGCCGATCCTGCAGACGCGCTTCGACGAGTGGACGCGGGTCCTCGACGTCAACCTGAGCGGCCCTTTCCTTTGCACGCAGGCGTGCGCGCCGGTGATGCTGCGCACCGGCGGCGGCAGCGTCGTCAACATCGCGTCGATCTCCGGCCTGCGCGCGAGCACGTTGCGGGTCGCCTACGGCACCAGCAAGGCGGCGCTGATCCATCTGACCCGGCAGCAGGCCGCCGAGCTCGGCGCCGTCGGCATCCGCGTCAACGCGGTGGCGCCGGGCCCGGTCGATACCGAAATGGCGATCCAGGTGCACACGCCCGAGATCCGTGCCGACTATCACGACGCGATCCCGTTGAACCGGTACGGCACGCCGCAGGAGATTGCCGAGGTCGTCGGTTTCCTGTGCAGCGCCGCGGCGAGCTACGTCAACGGCCAGGTGATTGCCGTCGACGGAGGCTTCGACGGGACCGGCATCGGATTGAGGAGCTTGCGCGGCACGGGCGCCTGAGCGGGGCGGCACCCGCCGTCAGCGGCTCTCGACCGTACCGTCTTCGCGGATGATCAGCTCGCGATAGATTCCGCCGCCTTCGACGCTGCCGCGTTCGGTGCCTTCGCCCTGGATCCGCGCGATGCACGCATCGCGCTCGGTCGCCGGCAGTCGTTCGCAACGGGCGAAGCGATTCTGCTCCAGCTGCGCGCGCGTGGCCGGCGATTCGAGCAAGCCGCGCCGCGCAGCATCGCGCGCAGCCGCGGCCTCGCGCAGGCAGGCGAGCTGGTCTTGCGGCGACCCGCCGGCCAGGCAGATCGTGCGGTCGATCTGATATTGACGCTCGATGTCGGCGGCTGCATCCGACCCGAAAGCCGGGCCGCACGCAATCAGCGGCAGCAGCAGCGCCAGCATCGGCGCGAGCGGCGACGAGCGGCGAAGAGTCGGAAGCTTCATGGCTGCACCATAGCCAAACGAGTCGGCGGCCGCAACCCGGACGATCCGCGGCAGCACCCGCCGCGAGCCGCCGGCACTCGTACAATGCGAGCAGATCGGCCGCTCGCCGGCCGAAGGGGAATCGCGCTGAAGCTGCTGGTGCAGATCGATCACGTGCGCGCCTACCTGCTGCGCGATCGGCTCGCGCAGCACGGCATCAAGGTCCACGTGTTCAACGAGAACATGCAGGGCGTCGCCGGCGGCGTGCCGACCGACGTCGCGATGCCGCAGGTGTGGCTCGACGACGAGCGCGATCGCCCGCGCGCCGATGCGCTGCTGCGCGATTTTCTTGCGACGCCGGACGTCGCCGGCAGCGTTTTCTGTCGCGGCTGCCATCAGGAGAATCCGGCGAATTTCGAGCTATGCTGGAGTTGCGGCCGCTCGCTGTGACGCGGCGGCATCGACTGCAGATCCGCCTGCGTCGCGGCACTGGCCGTGCTTGCGCCGGCAGCGCACCTGGAAAGGAATGCGGGATGCTCGCTGAGCGACTGGTGATCTCCGAACGGTTCTGCGGTCCGCCGGGAACGGGCAATGGCGGCTATGTCTGCGGCCGCCTGGCCCGCCATGTCGGCATCGCCGCGGCCGTGCGCCTGAGGGCGCCGGCGCCGCTGGGGCGCGAGCTGCGCATCGAGGCCGATGGCGGCCAGGCGCGGCTGATGCACGACGCGCAGACGATCGCGGAGGCTCGGCCTGCAACGCTCGATGTGGCCGCCCCCGAGCCGATCTCCTTCGAGCGCGCAACCGAAGCTGCGGCAGGTTACCTGGGGTTTCGACGGCATGCGTTTCCGAGGTGCTTCGTCTGCGGGCCCGAGCGCGCCGCAGGCGACGGACTGCGGATCTTCCCGGGCGCGCTGTCGCAGCGCCCGCTGGTCGCGTCACCGTGGGTGCCGGATCCGACGCTTGCGGACGAGGACGGCCGCGTGCGTTCCGAGTTCCTGTGGTCGGCGCTCGATTGCAGCGGCGGTTTCGCCGTGCTGCCGGTGCCCGAGGGCAAGGCGATCGTGCTCGGGGAGCTGAGCGCAAGAATCTCCGGCACGGTCGCGCCCGGCGAGCGGTGCACCGTCGCCGGCTGGCTGCTCGGCGTCGACGGCCGCAAGCGGCGCGCCGGCTCGGCGGTGTACTCGTCGACGGGTCATGCGGTCGCGGTCGCGCAGGCGGTCTGGATCGAAGTCGACTCGAGCGCGTTCGGCGGCCAGTGAACCCGGCCGCGGGCGCGGCGCCCGCGGCCGCAGGCGCGTCGTCTCAGCTTCCGCGCAATCGCGCCGCATGCCATGCGGCCGTCGTGCCGCCGGCCTCGACGGTACCGTGTGCCGCGTCGCCGTCGACCTGCCCGCGGAATTCCGCGCGCTGCCCGCCGGGCAGGCGAAGCGCGAACGACAGCTCCGTCCCGCGCACGGCGACCTGCTCGACGCGCAGCCGCCGCTCGCCGGCGTATGCGCGCGCGCTCAGGTCCTGCCACTGCTGGCGCAGCTCGAGCGCCAGCGGCTCCGGCGCCAGCTCGGGCGGCAGCGCGAGCCGCCACCGCCCTGCCACTCGCGCCGGCACGCGGTACAGCAGCAGCCTGACCGTCGGGAACCCGGCGAGCGCGACCTTCTCCGTGTCCTCGAACGTCACGATGTCGTCGGGCCGCCAGCCGGCAATGCCGTAGTCGTGCGAAACCACGCGCGTGCCCGGACGCAGCTCGGCCTCGAGCTTGCCGACGAGCCGATCGAGCGTGCGCGGCAACAGATACAGCGTCAGCACCGATGCAGCGGAGAAATCGGTGTCGAACAGGTCCTGGCGCCGAAAGTTCGCCCGATCGGCGACGCCGAGCCGCGCAGCCGACTCGTTCGCACGCGCGACCAGCGGTTCCTGGATGTCGACGCCGAAACCCTGGGCGCCGTGCCGCGTGACCGCGGTGAGCACGATGCGGCCGTCGCCGGAGCCCAGATCGATCACGTGATCGCCCGGACCGACTTCAGCGAGCCGGAGCATCTCGTCGACGACCCGCTGCGGCGTGGGGACGTAGACGTCGTATTCGATCGGATGCGGCCGGATCTGGCATGCGGCAAGCATCGCCAGCACCAGTGCGGCAGCGGCGAGAATCGGGCGCGGGCAGCGGCGCAGCGGGCGGTTCATCGCATCGTCATCTGCCGATGCTCGAAGCGCGACACCAGTCGCACCAGCGGCCACAGGCACAGCAGGTAGATGATGCCGGCGGCAATGATCGGCGTCGCGTTGTAGGTGACCGACTGCGCCTGGCGCGCCGCATACAGCAGCTCGGGCAGCGCGACCACGCTGGCGATCGACGTCAGCTTGACGACTTCCAGCGTGTTGCTGATCAGGTCGGGCACGACGTTCTTCGTTGCCTGCGGCACCACCACGTAAGCCATCGTCTGCACGCCGGTCAGGCCGGTCGAGCGCGCCGCCTCGAACTGGCCGCGCGAGATCGACTCGATCCCGGCGCGAAAGATCTCGCCATAGTAGCTCGACGTGTTCAGCAGGAACGACAGCGCCACTGCGACGAACGCGGGCAGGTGCAGGCCGAGGAACGGCAGCCCGAACGCGATGAACATCAGCAGCACCAGCGGCGGGAACGCGCGAAAGAAATCGACGTAGGCGACGACCGACCAGCGAACGAGCCGGCTGCGCGACTGCGACGCGAGCGCGACCGCCAGCCCGCCGGCCAATCCGAGCGGCACGACGACCAGGCACAGCAGCACCGTCATGCCGAAGCCCTTCAGCAGGAACGGCCATGCCTCGCGCAGGATCGCGAGGTTGAAGAAGTTCAGTGCGATCACGTCCATTCGGGCTTCAGCGCTTCCACGCGAACCGCGTCTCGACCCAGCGTCCGAACGACACCACCGGCAGGAACAGGATCAGGTACGCGATCGCGCCCAGCGTCAGCGGCGACGGGTTGTACGAGAACGAATACGCGGTCTGCGCCTGGTACAGGATCTCGCCGACGGCGACCACGGCGCCCAGCGCAGTGCCCTTGGTGATCGCGATCGTGCGGTTCGTCAGCGGCGGAATCGTGATCCGGAACGCCTGCGGCAGCACGACGTAGCGCAGCGTCTGCACGAAATCGAGCCCGGTCGATCGCGATGCCTCCCACTGTCCTTTCGGCACCGCCAGCAGCCCGGCCCAGAAGATTTCCTCGGCGAACGCAGTCAGCACCAGCGACAGCGCAAGCCAGGTCGCGACGAATCCCGACATCCGGATTCCGACCGGCGGCAGCGCGAAGTAGAAGATGATGATGATCACCAGCGGCGGCAGCGCGCGCAGCACGTCGACGAAGACGACGATCAGGAAGTTCAGCAGCCGGATCCGGAACATCCGGATCAGCGCCAACAGGAGGCCGCTGACGATCCCGGTGGCGACGACCGCGAGCGCGAGCTCGATCGTCAGGAAGAAACCCTCGACGATCTTCGGCAGGTACTGCTGCATCACCTGCCAGTTCAGGAACGTGTCGACGAAGCCGGACATCAGCGCCTCGCGCCGGCGTGATTTGCGATTCGGCTCGCGCTCGGCGCGGCAGCTGCGGGCGTCGGCGCCATCGTCAGTGCGCCTCGATGCTGGCGATGAACTCGCGCACCCGCGAATGCTCCGGCTCGTTGAACAGCTTTTCCGGCGGCCCCTGTTCGAGGATGTGTCCGTGGTCCATGAAGATCACGCGGTCGGCCGCGCTGCGCGCGAAGCGCATCTCGTGGGACACGACGACCATCGTCATTCCCGACTCGCGCATCTTGCGCATCACCGCCAGCACGCTGCCGACCAGCTCGGGGTCGAGCGCGCTGGTCGGCTCGTCGAACAGCATGATCGCCGGCTCGAGCGCGAGCGCCCGCGCGATCGCGACCCGCTGCTGCTGGCCGCCGGAAAGCTCGTTCGGATAGGCGGCCGCCTTCTCCGACAGCCCGACCTGCGCCAGCGCGGCGCGGCCGATCTCGTCGGCCTCGGCGGCCGACTTGCGCAGCGCCTTGCGCAGCGCCAGCGTGACGTTCCCCAGCGCGTTCAGATGCGGATACAGGTTGAACGACTGGAACACCATGCCGATGCGGCGCCGCACGGCGTTGATGTCGGTGCCGGGCGCCAGGATATCGATGCCGGCGACGCGGATCGACCCCGACGTGGGCTCCTCGAGCCGGTTGCAGCAGCGCAGCAGCGTCGACTTGCCGGACCCGGACGGGCCGATGACGAAGACCAGCTCCTTCTCGTGCACCGACAAATCGACGCCCTTCAGCACCTCGACGGTGCCGAAGGACTTGTGCAGCGCTGCGACCTCGAGGATCGGCTGCGAGCCGCCCACCACCGTCGCGCTAGCAGCTCGTCGTCTGCGGGGTCGGATCGTAGCCCGCCATTCCCGGCACGCCGCGGCCAGGGAACACGGTGACCGCGGCCGAACCGGGCTCGGGCTTCGCGCCGAACCACTTCTCGTGCAGCTTCGCGATCGTGCCGTCCTTCTTCATGCATTCGAGCGCCGCGTCGAACGCATCGCGCAGCTGCGTGTCGCCCTTGCGGAACGCCGCGCCCCACACGAGTCCCTGGTCGATCTTCAGCGGCGAGACCTTCAGCTGGTTGTTCGCGCGGAATACCGCGTAGGCCGCGGTCGTGTTGCCCGACAGCGCCGCGTCGGCGCGGCCGGTGATCACCGCCTGCATCGCATCGGCGTTCGTGCCGTACGACTCCGCTTTGAGGCCGTACTTCGACGCGTTGTCCTGCAGCCACTTGTCGTACGCCGAGCCCTTGTTCGACGCGATCGTCTTGCCCTTGAGGTCGTCGAGCGACTTCAGCTCAGGTTTGCCGGCGGCGGTGACGAATGCGTAGAACGTGTTCAGGTAGCCCTCCGAGAACAGCAGGTTCTGCGCGCGCTCGGGCGTCACCGTCGTGGGTGCGCCGACGAAGTCGAGCTTGCCTGCGTTCATCGCCGGAATCAGCCCGGAGAATTCGCCGGCGAACACCTCGATCTTGCGGCCCATCCGCTTGCCGGCCTCCAGCACCAGGTCGACGTTGAAGCCCTCGATGCCGCCGCCGAGCTTGGGCATCGCGTGCGGTGCGAACGTGCCGTCGAATCCGACCACCAGCGGCTTGTCCTGCGCGAATGCCGCCGCCGAAAAACAAAATGCGGCCGCGAACGCTGCGAGTCGTCTCATCGTCTCCTCCGTGCCGGTCGTCCGGCGAAATCGTGTCAATGGGCGGGGAATCCTGTGGAGCCGGATGCTGCGACCGGCTCTCGGGGCCGGCATAGACTACAACGCGCGCGCCGGGCGCAGCAACCGCGCTCGGCGACGTCGACGCGATCCCGCTCGGCTGGTGGGGGTTGCGCTCACGCATTATGCTGTCGTTGCGAAGGGACGCCGCCAGGCGAGTGCGATGATCCAGGTCGACCCGCTCCGGCGTGGCCGCGACGCGTATGCGTCGCGGGCATGGGCGGATGCCTACGAGGCGCTGGCCAGCGCCGATCGGACCGAGCCGCTCGAGGCCGACGACCTGGAGCGGCTTGCGATCTGCGCGCTGCTGACCGGGCGCGACGCGGATCATCTGGCGGCGCTCGAGCGCGCACATCATCTGCATGCGCAGCGCCATGATCCGGCACGCGCTGCCCGCTGCGCATTCTGGCTGGGCCTGCGCCTGATGCTGCGGGGCGAAACGGGGCCTGCGGGCGGCTGGCTGGCGCGCGCGCAGCGGCTGGTCGAGGCCGCGGCCGACGAGTGC
>DATLGW010000580.1:0-4736 GCA_035540315.1 Burkholderiaceae bacterium
GCGGGAAGATCACGAAGTCGCAGTTGGCCGTCCCCGGCGTGTCGGACGGCGCGGTCAGCACCGTGAAGATCGACGGGTCGGGATGGTCGAAGCTGATCGACCCGATCGCGTTGAAGCGGCGCAGGTCGTACCGGTACGGCGCCGAGTTGCCGTGCCATGCGACGACGTCGAGCGGCGAGTGGCCGATCGGCGCGGCCCACAGCCGGCCCTGGAACTTCGCGACCAGCTCGAAGTCGCCGTCGACGTCCTCGTACCACGCGACCGGCGCCTCGAAGTCGCGGTGATTCGCCAGCCCGTTCGAGCCGATCGGCCCCAGGTCGGGCAGCCGGAATGCCGCGCCGAAGTTCTCGCAGACGTAGCCGCGGCTCGGACCGTCGGGCAGATCGACGGCGAAGCGCAAGCCGCGCGGAATTACCGCGATCTGCTGCGGCTCGACCTCGAGCCGGCCGAGCTCGGTGCGCAGCAGCAGCCGGCCCTGCTGCGGAACGATCAGCAGCTCGCCGTCGGCATCGTAGAAGTAGCGCCCGCTCATCGACCGGTTGGCCGCGTAGACGTGGATTCCGCAGCCGCTCATCGACGCCGCATCGCCGTTGCCGGCCATCGTGTACAGGCCGTCGACCCAGTCGGTCGGTTCGGTCGGCATCGGCAGCGGATCCCAGCGCATCTGGTCGGGCGGCGTGGCCACGCCCGCGGCATCGCCGAAACGGCCGATCAGCCGCGGCTGCTCGACGCGACGAAACGCGCCGTGCACGGCCGCCGGCCTGATCCGGTACACCCACGTGCGCCGATTGTCCGACCGCGGCGCGGTGAATGCGGTCGTCGACAGCTGCTCGGCGTACAGGCCGTAGGCGACGCGCTGCGGCGAATTGCGCCCGACCGGCAACGCGCCCGGCAACGCCTCGGTGGCGAAATGATTCGCGAAGCCGCTCAGGTACTGCGGCGTCGCGCGATCGTTGGTCTGGTTCGTGCGGCTCATGTTCGTGTCGCTCCGTTGTCGATTCCGCGGCGCGCGAGCGCGAGCGCATCGCGCAGCACCTGCATGTCGCCGACCTGGTTCGCCAGGATCAGCACCAGCTTGGCGTTCAGCATCTGACTGCCGGCATCGTCGAGCCCGCGATGCGCCTCGATCAGCTCCTGATAGAAGCCGTCGGGATCGACGAGATTCGGCTCCAGGTTCAATCGCGCGCTCATCGTGGCGACTCCGTCGACGATTGCAGCCCCGCCGCGCGCTCCAGCGCCGCGCGCAGCCGCTGCGGGTCCGGGAATCGTGTCCGCGCGGTCACATGCTGATCGGGACGGAACAGATAGCAGGTTCCCGGCTTCAGATCGTACCGCGACGCGAGCAGCCCTTCGACGTCGTCGACGATCCGACAGCGGTTATCGCCGGCGGCGCCGCGCGCGGATTCCGGCATTCCGGCCAGCCGCACCTGCAGCCACTGCAGCTCGGGCTCGATGCGCCGCAGCTCGGCGGCGGCCGCCGCGGCGGCCGCCGGTCGATCGGCATCGACGACGGTCACCAGCGTGAAGCGGCGCTCGAGCGCATCGACGAACCATCCGGAGGCGCCGTCGATCGCGACCGGCGCATCGAGCACCGGCGCGCCGGGCACTGCGCCGCCGTCGAAGCGATCGACGTCGGGGGTGTTCAGCGGCGAGTCGCGAAGCACCGCCGGCACCGACAGCCGGCCGCTGTTGACGAGCCGCCGCGCGAACGGCGCGTCGCGCGCGAGCGTCAGCGTCGCATCGCGGAACGTGCGGCTGATCGCGCTCTTGGGCGTGATGAAGTCGGTCGAGCGGGTCGAGTTCAGGATGTTCTCGTCAGCCGCGTACGCGCGCTCGGCATCGTAGCTGTCGAGCAGCGACTCGGGCGCGCGGCGCCGGATCACCCGCGCCAGCTTCCATGCGAGGTTCTCGACGTCCTGGAACCCCGAGTTCGCCCCTCGCGCGCCGAACGGCGACACCAGGTGCGCCGCGTCGCCCGCGAACAGCACGCGGCCGTGGCGAAAGCGCTCCATGCGGGCGCACGTGAACGTGTAGACACTGCACCAGACCAGCTCGAACTGCGCGTCCTTGCCCAGCAACGCCTGAACGCGGGGAATCACGCGGGCCGGATCGCGCTCGGCGAGCGGGTCCGCGTCCCATCCGAGCTGAAAGTCGATCCGCCAGACGTCGTCGGGCTGCTTGTGCAGCAGCACCGACTGGTTCGGATGGAACGGCGGATCGAACCAGAACCAGCGCTCGGTCGGAAACGGCGCGCTCATCCGCACGTCGGCGATCAGGAAGCGGTCGCGGAACACCTGTCCGTGACTTTGCAATCCCATCATCGTGCGGATCGGCGATCGCGCGCCGTCGGCGGCGACGACCCAGTCGGCGTCGATCGGATAGCGGCCGTCGGGCGTCTCGACCTGCAGCGATACGCGGTCGGCATGCTGCGTCAGTTCGACCACGCGGTTCTTCCAGCGCAGCTCCAGATTCGGCAATTGCTGCGCGCGCTCGACCAGGAACCCCTCGCAGTAGTACTGCTGCAGGTTCACGAACGCCGGCCGCTTGTGCCCGGGCTCGGGCAGCAGGTCGAACGAATACACGAGCTCGTTGCGCAGGAACACCTTGCCGCGCTGCCAGCTCACACCCTTGTCGGTGGTCGCATCGCCGCAGCCGAGGCGGTCCAGGATCTCGAGCGTGCGCTTGGAGAAGCAGATCGCGCGCGAGCCGGTCGACAGCCGGTCGTCGTCGTCGAGCAGCAGCACGTCGATACCCGACAATGCCAGCTCGATCGCTGCGGCCAGTCCGATCGGACCGGCGCCCACGACGATCACCGGCCGCGGCCGCGGCGCCGGCGAATCGAGCTCGGGCGGGCGTTGGTACGGGAACACGAGCGACTGATAGTCCGGCGACATCGACACGGCCTCGCGCGGTCATTCGAAACGACGTGATGATAGGCCCAGCTTGGCTGCGGCAACGCGACCCGGTGCGCCTGGCCGTGCCGCAGGCGCGGGGACCGGCCGCGGCCGGTCCCGACAAGACAGCGTCATCTGCCGCTGCCGCCGCTCGGCAAATGCCGCAGATCGACCTGCGGCGGCCGCCCCGGCAGCTCGAGCCGCGCGGTCTGCGCCGGCGTGCGCGCGATCACTTTCCCGGCGCGCACGACCGCCAGCCGCGTCGCGCGCAGCCGGATCGCTTCGACCGCATCGCCGGCCTGCAGCAGCACCATGTCGGCGCGGCAACCGGGCGCGATGCCGTAGCCGTCGAGCCCCAGGATCGCCGCCGGCGTCGACGTGACCGCATCGAAGCACGCGCGCATCGCGTCGCGGCCGGTCATCTGCGCAACGTGCAGCCCCATCTGCGCGACTTCGAGCATGTCGGCCGAGCCCAGCGGATACCACGGATCGAGCACGCAGTCGTGGCCGAATGCGACCGGCACGCCGGCCGCGAGCAGCTCGGGCACGCGCGTGAGGCCGCGCCGCTTCGGATACGTGTCGAAGCGACCCTGCAGCGTGATGTTGATCAGCGGATTCGCGACTGCGGACATGCCGGCATCGGCGATCAGCGCAATCAGCTTCGCCGCATACGCGTTGTCCATCGAATGCATCGATGTCAGATGCGATCCGTTGACGCGCCCGCGCATGCCGCAGCGCCGGGTCTGGGCCGCGAGCGTCTCGACGTGGCGCGACATCGGGTCGTCGGTCTCGTCGCAGTGCATGTCCACCGGCAGTCCGCGCCGTTCAGCCTCTTGCATCAGCAGCCGGATCGACTCGGCGGCATCGGCCGCGGTGCGCTCGTGGTGCGGAATGCCGCCGACGACGTCCACACCCAGATCGAGCGCTCGCTGCAGCAGTTGCAGTGCGCTGTCGCGGCATTGCGGATCGGCGCTGCGCGGGTCGTAGCGCAGCAGCCCGTCCTGCGGGAACGCGACCAGCTGCAGGTCCAGGTACGGCGCCACGCGCCGCTTGACGTCCAGCAGCGCCTCGACCGCCAGCAGCCGCGGATCGCCGGTGTCGACGTGCGAGCGGATCGCACGCAGTCCCCGCGCGACCGCCCAGTCGCAGTACGCGAGCGCGCGCTCGACGATCGCCTGCTGCACCAGCGTCGGCTTGAGCTCGCCCCACAGCGCGATGCCCTCGAGCAGCGTACCCGAAGCGTTCACGCGCGGCGAGCCGTACGTCAGCGCCGAGTCGAGGTGGAAATGCGCGTCGACGAACGGCGGCGACAACAGCTGCCCCGCCGCATCGAGCTCGACCGCCGCCGCCGCCGCCAGTTGCGGCTCGACTGCGACGATCCGGCCGGCGGCCGCGCCGACGTCGACGCCGCACGAGCCGTCGAGCAGTGTCGCATTGCGAACGATCAGATCGAGCATCGCAGCCGCTCAGACCGCCTTGGGGGTCCGCAGGCGATCGTCGAGCCGATCGAGCCGGCGCTGCGACGCGAGCCAGTGCTCGGCCGCGTGCATCGGCCTGGGCGCGAGCCGATACGTGCGCACCCGGCCGGTCTTGCGCGAGCGGACCAGCCCGCTGCGCTCGAGCACGTCCAGGTGCTGCGTGAACGACGGCAGCGCCATGTCGAAACCGCCGGCCAGCTCGGTCGTCGCGGCCGGACCGCTGCGCAGCCGCTCGAGCACCGCGCGTCGCGTCGGGTCGGCGAGCGCGCGAAACACCTGGTCGAGCCGGGCTGATCGGTTAGGCATTTGCCTGACTGTATGCCGCGGCCGCTGCCGGCGTCAAGCGATCGCTACTGGGCGGGAT
>DATLGW010000581.1:0-14552 GCA_035540315.1 Burkholderiaceae bacterium
GCGCTGCTCGTTGTCGCGTCCGGCGTCAGAGGCCATCGCCGCGGCGGCCGGCCGCGCCGACCTCGCGCGGCACGCCGGTGAGGATTCCGCGCAGGTGCATCAGCGGCTCGCCCAGATGGACTCCCTGGGCGTCGAACCAGAGCTCCCGGATCGACTGCTCGTGCCGGCCGCTGCGCTTCTTGACCACGGAAATCGCCTTCTTGACCGTTCCCAGGTGCTCGAAGTAGCGCAGCATCACCACGGCGTCGGCCAGATAGCTGGTCTCGATCGGCGCCATCATGTTCGGGCCCAGCATTCCGCTCTGAGCGACCACGATGAACGTCGCGACCCCGTGCGCGTTCAGGTACGACAGCAACTGGTGCAGCTGCGCCGTCAGGAAGCGCTGATCGGGCATCGCGTTTAGGTAGCCGTTCAGGCTGTCGAGCACGACGACCGCCGCGCCGTCGCGCTCGACCGACTGACGCACCAGGTGGCTGAATCCTCCTGGCGTCAGCTCGGCAGGATCCACCTTGCGCACGCCGATGCGGCCGGCGCCGCTGCCCTCCTGCAGCCGCATTCCCAGCCCCTTCGCCCGCTCGAGCAGCGTCGCCTTCGACTCGTCGAACGCGAAGATCACCGAATGGTCGCCGCGCTCGGCAGCGGCGACGGCGTACTGCAGCGCGACCGTCGATTTGCCCGTGCCGGGCGGGCCCACCAGCAACGTGCTCGTGCCGCAATCGATGCCGCCGCCCAACAGCTGGTCCAGCGGCGCCACGCCGCTGGGAATCCGCCGCGACTGAAACTCTGTCGCGTGCTCGGCCGCTGTCAGCCGCGGGAAAACGACCAGCCCGCCGCGCTCGATCAGGAAGTCGTGGTAACCGCTGTGGAAATCGCTGCCGCGGAACTTCACCACGTGCAGCTGGCGCAACGCCCGACCATAAGCCGGCGGCCGGTGGTCGAGGGAAATCACGCCATGCGCGATGCTCTGCAGCTGCAGGTCCGCCCGTTCGGCCGTGCGGTCATCGAGCATCAGCACGGTGCACTGGCGGCCGATGAAGAATTGCTTGAGCGCCAGAATCTGGCGGCGGTAGCGAAGCGAGCTCTGCGCAAGCAGCCGCAGCTCCGACAGCGAATCGAACACGACGCGGATCGGATCGATTTGCTCGACCGCCTCCAACACGCGCCGCGTCGTCTCGGTCAGCTCGACCTCCGACGGGTGGTACATCGTCAGCTGATTGTCGGGGTCTAGATCGCCGGTCTCGCCGATCAGCTCGATGATGTCGATGCCGTCGAGCGACCAGCCGTGCGATCGCGCGCCGGCGACGAGCTCGTCGCGCGTTTCCGACAGCGTCACGTACAGCCCGCGCTCGCCGAGTCGTGCCCCCTCGAGCAGGTACTGCAGCGCCATCGTGGTCTTGCCTGCGCCGGGGCTGCCGTCGATTAGATAGAGCCGATTCGGGATCAGTCCGCCGTGCAGAATGGTGTCCAGACCCGGCACCCCGGTCGCGGAACGCTCCGCGTGTGGCATCGCCATCGTCACCTCGTCCGCCGGGATGACCGCGCTGCCGGCGCACGGATCGCGCGGCACACCGGACGAAGAGCAATCCGGTGCGCCTGGGACGGCCGGCGTCGGCCGGCGGGAGCCGGTCGTCCCCGCTGGGTCAGCGGCGGTCCGGCCCGCGCGCCGGCTGCGCGTTGCGGCGCGAGCGCATCTGCGAGCGCAGCGTCTTCCAGACGAAGCTCGCGACGGCGAGCAGGATTATCTTGCGCATGGGGATTCTCCGAGCGAGCGCGGCGCACTCGCACCGTGGCGTGCCGCTGCCGGTGTGGAAGCAACTGCGATGCCCGGCTGCTGCCGAGGGTTCGAACAGCTCAGCGGTAGAAATACTCGACCAGGAACAGCGGAATCGCCGGCACGTAGGTGACCAGCAGCAGCACCGCGACCAGCACCGCAATGAATGGAATGTTCGCGCGGGTGACGTCCCACACGTTCTCCTTCGCGATCGAGCAGGCGGTCATCAGCACGCTGGCGACCGGCGGCGTCTGCTGGCCGATCGCCAGGTTCAGCGTGACGACCAGTCCGAAGTGGACCGGATCGATGCCGGCGGCATGAACGACCGGCATCACGATCGGCACCACCAGGATGATCGCAGCGGCCGAATGCAGGAACAGGCCGACCGCGAGGAAGAACAGATTCAGCAACGCCAGGATCGCCCACGGCTCGGACGTCACGTCCGTGATCGCCTGCGCGAGCGTCTGCGGCACCTGGGCTTCGGTCAGGTACACGCCGAGCAGCGCGCTCGATGCGACCAGCAGCATCACGACCGCGGTCTGCACTGCGCCGTCGATGATCGCGGTTACCAGCAAGCGCCACTCCATCTCGCGATACCAGAACGCGATGAAGATCGCGGCGACGACCGCGAGGCCGGCGCCTTCGGTCGCGGTCACGAAACCGCCGAAGATGCCCGCCAGGATGATGATCGGCAGCAGCAGCGCGAGCGCGGCGTCCTTGAACGTGCGCCAGACCCGCCGCAGCTGGAAAGTCTCCTCGACCGGAAAGTTGTAGCGCACCGCCATCCAGTACGACAGGCCCATCAGCGCCAGCCCGCCGAGCAGGCCCGGCACGATGCCGGCGACGAACAGCTGCACGACCGACGTTCCGGCCATCACCGCGTACAGGATCATCGGGATCGACGGCGGGATGATGATCGCCAGCGACGCCGACGACGACGTGATTGCCGCGGTGAACGGGCCGGGATAGCCCTTTTTCTTCATCGCCGGCATCAGCACCGATCCGAGCGCCGCAACGTCGGCGACCGCCGATCCGGAGATCTCGGCGAAGAACAGCGACGTGCCGATGTTGACCATCGCGAGCCCGCCGCGGATGAAGCCGAGCAGCGCCGAAGCGAGCGCGATCAGCCGCCGCGAGATTCCCGACGTGTTCATGATCGCGCCGGCGAGGATGAACAACGGAATCGCGATCAGCGGAAAATTCGTCGCGCCGTTGTACATGACGATCGCCATGTTCGGCAGCGTGTCCAACCCGCCGGAGGCGACCATCGCGACGATCGCGGCGGCGCCGAGCGCGATCGCGATCGGCACGCCGATCAGCACCAGCAGCAGCACGCCGAGGAAGAGCAGCAGGATCGTCATCCGCGCTCCGGACGTCGCGCTTGCTCGAGCACTGCCGGCAGCCGCAGCAACTCGGCGACGATGAACAGCACCGCGCCGATCGGGATCACCGACTGCGTGACCGCCACGGGCACCTCGGGCAGGCTCACCAGCGTGTCGTAGCGCAGCACGTCGAGCACGTACCAGCCGACCCACGCGAGCAGCGCGAAGAACGCGATCACCACCGCCTCGGCGAACAGCACCGTGGCGATCCGCAGCCGCCGGGGCATCGCGTCGACGATCGACGTGACGGCGATGTGCGCGCCCTTGTACGCGGCCAGCGCCGCGCCGTAGTAGGTGATCCATGCCAGCAGGATCGACGCCACCTCGTCGTACCACACCAGCGACGCGCCGAGCTTGCGGTAGGTGACGCCGACGACGACGACGATCGCGAGCGCGCTCATCAGCAGCAGGCAGATCGCCTCGAGCAGCCGCAGATAGCCGGTGCTCGCGCGATCGAACCATTGTGTCGCCATCGTTGCCGCTCCCGGCCGAGCATGGGTCGCAAACGAAGGGCGCTGCCGCTCGGCCCGGCAGCGCCCCGATGAGCCGCGCGTTCGTTCTACTTGCCGAGCCCGATCGCTTTTTCGATCAGTTCCTTCGCGCCCTTGACTTCCTGGCCGAACTCCTCGTACACCGGCCGCGACGCCTGGATGAATGCGTCCTTGTTCGGGGTGTTCACCTGCAGCCCGCCCGACTTGAGCTTGTTCAGCAGGTCTTCCTCGTCGCGGGCGGCGGTCTGGTGGACCCAAGCCTGCGTCTCGCGCGCCGTGTCCTCCAGGATTTTGCGCACGTCGGCCGGCAGCGACTCCCACTTGCGCAAGCCTGCCGTCAGGTACGCCGGCGTATAGACGTGTCCGGTCAGCGTCAGGTACTTCTGCACCTCCTGGAACTTCGCCGAGTAGATCTGCGTGAACGGATTCTCCTGTCCGTCCATCACGCCGGTCTGCAGCGCGGTGAACACTTCCGAGAACTTCATCGGGCTCGGATTCGCGCCGTAGGCCTGGAACATCTTGACCCGCCACTTGCCCTCGGGAACGCGCAGCTTGATTCCCTTCAGGTCCTCGGGCGTTTCGATCGCGCGCCGGCTGTTCGTGATGTGCCGATAGCCGTTCTCCCAGACGGCGATAACCTTCAGCCCGCGCTTCTCGGCAGCCGGCGCGAGCGCAGGCCAAACGACTTCGCGCTCGATCCGCTTCATGTGCTCGCGGTCCTTGACCAGATAGGGCATCTCGAAGATGCCGAACAGGTCGACCTCCGACGACATCACCGTCGAAGGCAGCGCCAGCTCGACGGTACCGAGCTTGAGCTTCTGCAGCAGCTCCTTGTCGCCGCCCAGCTGGCTGGAGCCGTAGACGACGACCTTGGCCTTGCCGCCGAGCCGCTCGTTGGCGCGGCGAGCGAATTCCTCGGAGCTCTTCGCGAACAGCGAGCCGGGCTCGCCGACGTGCCCGAGCTTGATCTCGGTCTGCGCAGTCGCGGAGTCGGCCGCGAGCGCGAAGCCGGCACAGGCCGCGGCACCGATCGCGGCACGCAGCATCGTGCGGCGCGCCGACAGGTCGTGAAATCTCATCCTGTTGTCTCCATCACGTCGTCCGTTGCATGATGTCCGGCGGCGCGTACGGACTTGCGCGCCGCCTTGCGCGGAGCCGCTTCGCGGCTGCGGGACACGCAGACGGCGCGGCGGCGGTTCGATGATTCGCAATGTACGCTGTCGCCCCAGGCGGCAGCGGGCGCTGCAGATACTAACCAATGCCGGCGCGCGGCCGCAAGCGCGGCCGCATCGCAACTGGCGCGGCAGGCGATCAGCCTCCGGCGAATCCGTACAGTTCGCGCCCGGTGCCGTCGGCGCACCACGCGGGGCCTTCGGCCCACGCGAGCAGCGCACAGCCGTACTCGCTGTACAGCGTCAGTTCGGCGGACGGTTCGATCACGACGAACGACGGTCCTACGACGACTCGGCCGTTCAATCGCAGATCTCCGGCAAGCAGATACAGATCGGTCAGCGCCGAATGCTGCACGCGCAGCGGCGCCGTGCGCGGCCACAGCGTCAGCTCGCACAGGCGGCGCTCCGTGCCGGTGCCGGCATAGTCGAACAGCGCGCGGCGCGCGACGCCGCCGAAACGGGTGGCCACCGGCATCGTCTGCGCGACCACGACCGCGATGTCCGGCGGCGACTCCGGGTTCGGCGTCACCAGCGGTCCTCGGCTCGCGTGCGGATGGATCGCGAGCTCGTCCTGCGGGATCACGACCGGTCCCTCCAGTCGCGACACCAGCGTGCAGCCGCCGTAGGAGACCGCGTCGTGCGTGGCTCCGGGAAGATTGATCCCGAGCGTGCCGGCGCCTGCCGTTCCCTGGAAGTCGGTCAGCGATCCGCTGAGGAAGTAGCTGGTCGCGGTGCCCAGATGCTGGTGAAGACCCGAGCGCGTCATCGGATCGAACACGACCAGCCCCAGGAACAGGCCCGCGGCATCGTCGCGGCGGACCGCCTTCTCGCGCGCGCCGCCGCGCGGCAGCTCGACCCACGGTCGCGACTGCAGGTCGTACGCATAGACGCCGGTGCTCGCGGCGCTGCGATCGGCGCGCGCGGGCGGCGCGGCGATGCCTGGCATCATCGGAATCCCCTCCTGAATGCTGCGTATGATACGCCGCGCTCTCAGTCGTCGTTGCGCGAACTCGCCGCCGCCTCCTCGCGTCCGGCGACATAACCCGCGGCGAATGCGTTCGTGATCAGCGTCCACGACGGATGCTCGGGCGTCAGCCCGGAACGGGCGGCCACCGCCTCGGCCTTCGAGCGCGCGACCTGCCACAGTTCGCCCGCGCCGGCTCGGTCGGATCCTGCGCCGTTGGGGCGACGGTCTTCGACGGCGCCGTCGGAGGCCGTCCGGCTGCGCGAGCGGTCCCGCGCGACCGACGACGGGATGAGCTTCATGCGATCCATGCAGCGTCCAGACTTCAACCCTCTGCGCCGATCGGAACCGATCGTGCGCGCCGCAGCTCGGAACGCTCCGACTGCGGAAGCGGCGAGCGCCGCCGGCGTTCGGCCAATGCCGGCCAGGGCAGCGGCGGGTCTTGCCGCCGATCGATCGACAACACCAGGTCGATCACCTCCTGCGGGTTCACCGGCTTTTCGTAGAACCGGTCGAAGCCGGCATCGGCGGCCAGGCGGCGGCTCGACTCGTCGACCCAGCCGCTGATCGCTGCAAGCAAGGTCGTGCGCAACTGCGGGTGCTGCCGCATGCTGCGGGCGATTTCGAGCCCGGAGGCGCCCCCCAGGTACAGGTCGACCAGCACTGCGTGCGGCCGGAAACGGATCGCACTGTCGAGCAGCCGGTCGCCGCGGGTGAACTCGAGCACGTCGCAGCCGGCGCGGCGCAGCAGCAGCGCCAGGCAGGCAACGTTGTCCTCGAGGTCGTCCGCGATGATCACTCTGCGGTTGTCGTTCATTCGGCGAGCCCGGGTGGGTCCGGCCGCGAAGCGCTCGCTGCACGACCGCGGTTCCCGGACAGCCTACGGCGCCGCCGGCCGTTCGGGGAGCGGGAGTACGGGAAGTCCCGCCCGGGACGATCCCGGGCGTCGCGATCGCTTGAATTGCCGGGGCAGCGGCGCTACTTCACCGCCGCGGCCGCCGGCAGCTGCGGGCGGCGCCCGTCGGGCCTGCGGCCGGGCGACGGATCGAGCCGCTCGTGACGGCCCAACCAGATCGCGGCCAGCGATTGCGAGTTCGACCGCATCTGTTCGCATTGCAGCAGATCGCGCAGCGCGTCGATCCCGTGGGTGCGTACCCACTGGCCGACGTCCTCGTACGTTCTGAATTCCACCACGTCTGCCTCGACTGTCTCTCTTGGACCACCCCCCGTGCCAGTGTCGTGCGGCGCCGGGTCGAAAGACAGCGGGCTAATGCCGTCAGGACCCGGGAGATCGCCCGGGTGGCAGGAATCCTGCCTCCGACGCCGCGCTGCACGGCGCGTGTCAGTCGGGCGACGCATCCTCGCTCAGCCAGCCCCGGCTCAGCGCATATCGGAGGATGTCGGTGCGGGTGGGCAGGCCGAGCTTCTCGACCGCGGTCGCCTTGTACGACTCGACGGTCTTCACGCTGATGCCGAGTTGACCGGCAATCTGCTTGTTGCTGTGTCCCCAGGCGATCAGCCGCAGCACTTCCTCCTCGCGCGGGGCCAGATCGCGGCGGTGTGCAAGCGCCGTATTGCTGCGCCGCAGCGCCCGTTCGACCAGCCCGCCTGCCAGGCTCGGCTCGATGTAGGTACCGCCGGCGGCGACGATCCGGATTGCCTGGAGCAGCGAGTCGCGGGCGGTCTTCTTCAGCACGTAGCCGGACGCGCCGGCCGCGAGCATCCGCCGCACGTAGCCTTGGTCGGCGTGCCGGGTCAGCGCAAGGATCTTGACGTTCGGGCAGCGGCTGCGCAGCGTTTCGGCTGTGGGCGCACCGCCCAGTTCGGGCATCGACACGTCGAGCAGCACGACGTCGGGCGCCAGCCGCTCGGCGCGCTCGAGCGCTTCGTTTCCGTCGCCAGCCTGACCGACGACCTCCATGTCGGGCTGCGCGTCGATCAGCAGCGCGAGCCCGTCGCGGACGATCGCATGGTCGTCGACCAGCAGGATCCTCGTCTTCATCGGCAGCTCAGAGCGTCGAATCCGCAGCGGGCAGCCGCACGTACAGCGTCGTCCCGCGCCCGCGCGCCGATTCGATTTCGATCGACCCGCCGACCAGCGCGGCGCGCTCGCGCATGCTGATCAGACCGAGGCCCTTGCCCGACGGCAGATGCTGCGGATCGAAGCCGTCGCCGTCGTCGGCCACGATCAGCAGCACCTCCGCGCCGCGGCGTTCGAGGATCAGCTCCGCGCTTTTCGCGTGCGCATGCTTCGCCACGTTGTTCAGCGCCTCCTGCGCGATCCGATACAGCACAGTTTCCGTCTCCTGCGGCAATCGTTTCGCGGAACCCATGCCGCGCACGTGGAACTGCGCCGGCACCTCGAAATAGCGGCCCCAGCTGGCGACGTAGTCCGACAGCGCGTCCTGCAGTCCCAGGTCGTCCAACGCGGTAGGCCGCAACTCCCAGACGAGAAACTCGAGATCCGAGTCGAGCTGGGCGACGATCCGGGTCAGCGTGTCGACCTGCTCTTGCGCCGGCGGCGGCAGCGACGCCGACTTCAGCGCCGAGATCTTCAGCCCCAGCGCGGTCACCTGCTGGCCCAGCTGATCGTGCAGCTCGCGGGAGATCCGCCGCCGCTCGTTCTCCTGCGCGGTCACCAGCTGGCGCAGCAGCCCGACCCGAACCGCCTCGGACTGCCGGCGTTCGGCGATCTCGCGGCGCAGCGCCTCGTTCGCCTGCGCGAGCTCGCGCGTGCGCTCGCGCACGCGCGCCTCGAGCTCCTCGCGCGACTGCCGCAGCTCCTCCTCGGAGCGCTGCCGCTGCGTGAGGTCGCGCGCGACCTTGGTGTAGCCGAGCAGCGTGCCGCCGCTGACGAGCGGCGCCATCACGCCGCTGATGTAGCAGCGCGTGCCGTCCTTGCGCAGGTGCCAGCGCTCGTCGATCGCGCGGCCTTCGGTGCGCGCCTGCGCCATCTCCAACGCGGGCGCGCCACGGGCGCGGTCCTCGGGCGTGAAGATCAGCGCCGAATGCTGGCCGATCGCCTCCTGCTCGGAATAGCCGAACAGCTCGCGCGCTCCTTCGTTCCAGGTCTGGATCACGCCGTCGGTGTCGAACGTGATGATCGCGTAGCCGCGGACGCTGTCGACCACCAGCCGCATGCGCTCCTGGTTCGCCCCCAGCGCATGCTCGGCGCGTTTTCGCTCGGTGATGTCGGTGAACGTCAGCACGACGCCGGCGATCTGATCCTCCGCAGTCCGGTACGGCAATGCGCGCGCGATGTAGGTGGCGCCGTCGATCGACTGCACCTCGCGCTCCAACGTTCCGAGCGTGTCGAGCACCTGCTCGATGTCGTCGAGCATCTCGGCGTAGCGCAGCCGGTGCGTGATGTGCAGCAGCGGGCGCCCCGCGTCGGCCGGAATCAGGTTGAACAGCGCGCGGGCGCGCGGCGTGAACAGCTTGACGTTGAGCCCGCGGTCGACGAACACGGTCGCGATGTCGGTCGAGTTCATCAGGTTGCGCAGGTCGTTGTTCGCCTGGCTGAGCTCGTCGATCTTGATCTTGAGCTCCTGGTTGACCGTCGTCAGCTCCTCGTTGACCGACTGCAGCTCCTCCTTGCTGGTCTCGAGCTCCTCGCTGGACGAGCGCAGCTCCTCGTTCATCGCCTGCAGCTCTTCGTTCGACGCCCGCAGCTCCTCCTGCTGCAGCGTGTGCTGCTCGACCGTTGCGCGCAGCTGCGACCGGATCCGCATCAGCTCGTCCTCGAGCTGGCGCGCGATCGGCTCGACGCCAGCCGGCGCCGAAGCCACCGGCGTCGCGGGCGGCGGCTCCGAGTCCGCCGGCTCGAACAGCACCACGAGCAAGCCCCGGCCCGAATCGTGCTCGCGGAACACGGGCCGCGCGACGAGGTTCACCCGCTCGGGCTTGCCGTCGATCTGCAGCGAAATGCCCGCTGACCGCGTGCTTGCCCGCCGCTGCACCGCCTGCGACAGCGTGCTGTGCAGGTCCAGCCGCAGCTCGGGCCGGACCAGCTTCAGCAGGTTGTTCGACGGCTCCCCGCCGGCAACATGCAGGTACCGCCCGACGCTCTCCGACAGGTGCAGCACGTCGTATTCCTCGTCGACCAGCGCCGACGGCGGCGCGTACCGCTCGAGCAGCCGCAGGTGCAGCTCCTGGTACGACAGCCGTTCGCGCAGCGGCGAGGCCGTCGGGTCGTCGATCGGAATTCGCGGCGGCGGCACCGGCGAACCGGCAACCGGCGGCAGCGGGCGCGTGTCGAGCACGCGGCTCTGGAAGACGTGGTGCTCCTTGTCGACCGGCAGGTACAGATCGCCCGCTTCCTCGACCGACTCCGAAGTCCCCAGGAACAGGTAGCCGTTCGGGTTCAACCCGAAGTGGAACACCTTGAGCACGCGCTCCTGCGCCGGCCGGTTCAGGTAGATCAGCAGATTGCGGCAGGTGATCAGGTCCAGGTGCAGGAACGGCGGATCCTTGATCAGGTTGTGCGACGCGAACAGCACCATCTCGCGCGGCTCGCGACGAACGCGGTAGCCTTCGCCGTCCTTCACGAAGAACCGGCGCAAGCGCTCCGGCGACAGGTCGGCGACGTCGGGCAGGCTGTACAGCCCGGCCCGCGCCTTCGCCAGCGCGGTCTCGTCGATGTCGGTCGCGAAAATCTGCAGCGCCGGTCCGCTGATCGGGTCGGGCGCGAGCTCGGACAGCAGCATCGCGACCGAGTAGGCTTCCTCGCCGGTCGCGCAGCCGGCGACCCACACTCGCAGATGATCGGCAGGGCCGCGATCCGCGAACAGCCGCGGCAGCACGTCGCGCTCGAGCGCAACCCACGCCTGCGGGTCGCGAAAGAAGCTGGTCACGCTGATCAGCAGGTCCTTGAGCAGCGCGCGTGCTTCGGACCTGTTGTCGCGCAGGTAACTCGCATAGGCGCCCAAGCTCGGCAGCTCGTGTACGGTCCTCCGGCGCTCGATGCGGCGCATTACGGTCGAGCGTTTGTAGTTCGTGAAATCGTGGCCCGTGCGGACCCGCAGCTGCGCGAAGATGTCGACCAGCGCCTGCTCCTCCGTCACGGCGCCGTCCGCTGGCGTCGCCGCCATCGAATGGCGCTTGTAGCTCAGGATCTTCGGCGCGATCTGCGCGACCGGCAGCACGAAGTCGATCAGTCCGGTCGCGATCGAGTTGCGAGGCATGTCCGCGTATTCCGCCTCGCTCGGTTCCTGCGCAATGCACAGCCCGCCGAGCTCCTTCACGCGCTTGATTCCCATCGAGCCGTTCGAGCCGGTGCCCGACAGGATCACGCCGACCGCGCGGTCCCGATGCGATTGCGCGAGCCGACGCAGGAACATGTCGACCGGCGCGCGGCGCTCCTCGATGCCCTGGATCTCCGAGACGTCGATCGCACCGTCGGCGACCGTCAGCTTGCGGTTCGGCGGCACCACGTACACGTGATCGCGCTCGATGCGCTGTCGCTCGCGGACCTGGATCACCGGCATCGGCGTGCCGGACTGAAGCACCTCGGCGAGCTGGCTGTCGTGATCCGGCGACAGGTGCAGGATCACGACATAGGCCATGCCGCTGTCGTGCGGAACCGAATCGAAGAAGGTCTTCAGCGCCGCGATCCCGCCCGCCGATGCGCCGATGCCGACCACGCCGAATTCTGCAGGCGGCGGTGCGGCATCCTCGGGCTGTTCGGCGTCTGCGACGGAGCGGTCGTTCATTGCGGCAGCGCTCGAGCCAAGCCCATGCTCGCGAACCGGCGTGCAGGCGGGCGGGCGCGGTTCCATGATATACGACAGGCGATGCGCAAGGACGTCGTCGTCATCGGGGCGTCGGCCGGCGGGATCGATGCGCTGCGCGGGCTGTGCGGGGCGCTGCCCGGCCGATTCGCGGCGTCGGTCTTCGTCGTCGTCCACACCGCGGCCGAATCTCCGGGGGTTCTGGCGGCGATTCTCGATCGTGCGGGTCCGCTGCCTGCCGTCGCCGTCGAGCAGCGGATCCGGTTTCGCCCGGCGGCAGTCTATGTCGCGCCGCCGGATCATCACATCGTGATCGCGCCGGGCGTGGTGCGACCCACGCGAGGTCCGAAGGAGAACCGGTTTCGGCCGGCGATCGATCCGCTGTTCCGGTCGGCTGCTCAGACCTACGGCCCGCGGGTGATCGGCGTGATCCTGACCGGCGGGCTCGATGACGGCACGGCGGGATTGTGGACGGTCAAGCAACTCGGCGGCACCGCCATCGTGCAGGATCCGGCCGAGGCGCTCGTCGATTCGATGCCGCGCAATGCGTTGCAGCACGTGCGCGTCGACCATTGCGTGCGATTGGCGGACATCGCGCCGCTGCTGGTTCAGCTGAGCTCCGAGACGATCGAAGCGCAGGGAGGTTATGTCGTGCCCGAGCGTGTGCAGATCGAAGTGGACATCGCAAAGGAGAAAGCGGCCGTGGATGCCGGCGTACAGAAGCTAGGGGCGCCGTCGAACTACGCGTGCCCGGAGTGCCACGGCGTGCTGCTGCAGCTCGACGAAGGCGGCCGGGTGCGGTTCCGATGCCATACCGGCCATGCGTACTCGGCCGAGGCGCTGCTGTCGGAGCTCGACGAATCGGTCGAGTCGGCACTGTGGAGCTCGGTGCGAACGCTCGAGGAAAAGCGGCTGCTGATCGAGCATCTGGCCGAGCATGCGCGGCGCAGCAACGACGCAGCCACGGTTGCGGCGCTGCTCGAGCGGTCCCGTCAGGCGCATGAGCGGGCCGAGCAGCTGCGCCGCGCGCTGCTCAAGCGAGACAAGGCCTGAGCGGCGGGTCGAGGTCGGGCGCCGCGCCGCCGGATCCGCGGGACCGTTTCACTCGGCCTCGCCCGCCTCGCCCCAGTTTTCGAGGAAGCGCAGCGCCTCCGAACCCGACTCGTATGCGCGGCCCAGGTCGACCGCGATCTGCTCGAGGTCCGACGACAGGGATTCGTCCTCGTCCGCCTCGTCGGATTCGTCGGCAGCGCCTTGCCACTGCTCGACCTCGTCTCGCAGCGTGTCGATCTCCTCGAGCACCTCGCTCAACCTCGCGATCCAGTCCTCGATCTGTGCCTTCTGCCTGCGATTCATCGCTGCACGCTCCGTCCGCCGCGCAAAACCGATATCACACCAGACGCCGCGGCGGATCTCGCTGAAAACCGCTGCTGGCGGCGCAGGTAAGCCGACGCTAGACTGCAGGCCGGCACAGGAGGACCGTACAAGATGACCACGATGGTGTTCGAGCCCGGCGGCTACCGCTACATCCCAGCCGTTTTCCAGTACTCGTCGGGCGTGGCCGCGCAGCCCGGTTTCGCGATCGAGCGCGCGCGCTTCGCCCGGCCGCTGGCGCTGGCAGAAGCGTTCGCTGCAGTCGAGGCGCACCTGAAGGCGATCGGCAGGCCGACGACGGCTTTCGCGCAGTGCGAGCTGCGCTCGCCGGCGCCGTTCACCGACCAGGGTTTCGTCGAGTTCAACCGCCACTACGTGACGACGCTGCAGCGCTGGGGCATCTATCGCGACGGCGTCAATCCGGTCGCGCGCACCAACGTGTGCCCGATGTACGACAAGCCGGCCGAGCCGTCGATGCATGCGTTCTCGTACACGGTACCCGCGGCCGCCGGCGGCCGCGGCGGCTTCATGATCGCCGGCAGCGGCGAGGCGCGCGAGGGCGACGGGCCGTACGCCGAACGCACCGTCGCCCGCGGCGACACGTCGCCCGAAGGGCTGCGCGAGAAGGTGCGGTTCGTCGCCGACGAGATGCAGGCGCGGATGGCTGCATTGGGTTTCGCCTGGACCGATGCCGTCAGCGTGCAGGCGTACACGGTGCAGAACATCGGCCACCTGGTGGGCGACGAGCTCGCGCGGCGCGGCGCGCTCGCCGGCGGCCTCGCGTGGCACTACGCGCGGCCGCCGGTGATCGGACTCGAATTCGAGATGGACGTTCGCGGCGCGGTGCGCGAACTGCTGCTCTAGGATTCCGTCGGAGACGCAACTCCGACGGAATCCCTGGGGCCAGCGATCGGGTCGCGTCGTGCGCGACCTGAAGGTCAGGACGCTCGCTGCGGCTCGTGCCGGTAGACGCCGAAATGCAGCGGCGTCGTCAGCGTACCCGGGTCGAAACAGTGGTCGCCGCCGGCCGGCGTCAGCGGAGCGAAACCGGCTGCGATCGCCTGCGCATCCGGCAGCGGAATCCGAATGCCGTCGACGAAGATCAGGTACGCGCGCCGCGGCCGAGCGGCGAGGCTCGCCGAGATCCGATCGAACATCTTCTGCAGCAGCACGACGTCGCCGCCGAACGGCCCGCACATGTACAGCACGAACGGCTGCGGCGGCAACTCGTAATCGAACGCGTCGGCGCAGATCGCATCGATCCGCTGGCAACGCCGCTCGCCGCGCCAGGTCCGCAGGTTGCGCTGCGCGACCTCGACCAGCGCCGGCGCATGCTCGACGCCGACCACGCGATCGAAATTGCCGTTCGCTGCCGCCAGCAGGATCGTGCGGCCCTTGCCGCAGCCGAAATCGATGAACGCGAACTCGCTGAAGTCGTTCTCGGGGATCCGCGACAGCGATACGAGGAACGTGCGCTCGGGCACGGCGACGAAGTCGGCGCCGCGATCGGGACCGCCGTGCGCACCCACCGTCTGCATCTGGTCGCGTCGCAGCACGCCGATCGTTTCGACGCCGTAACGTTCGTCGAAGCGGCGGCAGACGATGTTGCCGACAGTCCAGCGCAGGCGGGCGCCGACCATGCCCGGCCAGTCCTGCAACGGCCGCTCGC
>DATLGW010000582.1:0-3985 GCA_035540315.1 Burkholderiaceae bacterium
TGCTCATGTCGATGACGGTCGCGCCGCGGCGAAGCCGGACTGCCAGGCCGCCGTCGCCGAACACGGCCGACTCGACGGCGTCCGAATCCGGCAGCATCGTGATCGCCGCATCGAGCGACGCCGTGTCGGTCTGCGGCGCCAGCGGTTCGGCATCGTGCTCGCGGCAGAACGGCTCGACCCGCTGCGGATCCAGGTCGGCGGCAACGACCGGAAACCCGGCACGGCGCAGGTTCGCCGCCATCGGCGCCCCCATCATGCCCAGCCCGACGAAGCAGATTCGCTGGCGCTGCATCGGGTCAGATCCCGAGTTCCTTGAACACCTCGCGCGCCGCCTTGAAGCTGCCGAGGCCTGCGGGCATGCCGCAATAGACCGCCACTTGCAGGAACGCCTCGCGGATCTCCTCCTTGGTGACTCCGTTGTTCAACGCGCCGCGGATGTGGGTCTTCAGCTCGTCGGTCCGGTTCAGCGCTGCGATCATCCCGAGGTTCAGCAGGCTGCGGCTGCGCCGATCCAGACCCGGCCGATTCCAGACGTCGCCCCAGCAGTACTGGGTCACCAGCTCCTGCATCGGTCGGCTGAAGTCGTCGGCGCTCGCGAGCGCCGCATCCACGTACGCGTCGCCGACGACTTCGCGTCGAGTCTTCATTCCCGCGTCGTACAACGGCTGGTTCACCGGCATGTCGAGCTCCTGTGCTGATGGATCATCGGATCGATGATCGTAGCGCAGGAGTGCGCGGGCAGGCGCCGGCCAGGCGGTCGCACGCCGTGCGTCCGGGTGCGCAGAGCCGCAACCGCTGAACGTGCCCGTCACTTGGCCATCGGACGCTTTTTCCGAACCTCCAGCGCCCCGGAGGCAGCCGCTTTCAGCAAGCGCTGGAACGACGGACATTCGGCATGCCGAGGGGCCGGACAGACGGCCGCGTGGCGCAGCCCCTTGCTGATCGCCCTGAGCCGCAGCGCCATCCGGTCGAGCTCGGTTGCCTTTGCCGCGAGCATCCGGCGATCGATGCGGGTGTCGCCCTCCGGCGTGAGCATCGTGCGGATTTCGTCGAGCGAGAACCCGGCCGCTTGGCCCAGCGCAATGAGCGCGAGCTGATCGAGGACCTGCGGCGAGAACTTGCGTCGGGCTCCCTGCTGCGCCAGCGGACGGATCAGACCCTTTCGCTCGTAGTAGCGCAGGGCCGATGCCGCCACGCCCGAGCGCTTGGCGACTTCGGAGATGTCCATGCAAAAAGCTGTTGACTTGAAGTTGACTTCAACTTCTACAGTGACTCCAACGAAGCAACCAGTCGACGCACGGAGCAGCCCATGCCTTCAGTTCACGATCTCGTTCTCATCGTCTGCATCGGCGCCGGCGCCACGGCCGTGATGGACGGCTGGCTGCTGGTGCTGCAGCGCCTGGGCGTGCCTGTTTCCAACTTCGCACTCGTCGGCCGCTGGATCGGCCACATGGCGCGCGGCCGGTTCGCGCATGCGGCGATCGGCAAGGCCGCTGCGGCGCCTCGCGAACACGCGATCGGCTGGCTGACGCATTACGCGGTGGGGATCGCCTTCGCCGGCGTGCTGGTCGCCGCGCAAGGCGCCGAATGGCCCCGGCAACCGTCCTTGCTGCCGGCTGTGGCCACTGGCCTGGCCACCGTCGTGCTGCCGCTGTTCGTGATGCAACCGGCGATGGGCTCGGGCTTCGCAGCGTCGAAGACGCCGGCGCCGCTGAAGAACTGCCTGAAGAGTGTTGCGAACCACGCGGTGTTCGGCGTGGGCTTGTACCTGTGTGCAGCCGTCCTCGTCTTGGTCATGCGATGACCGCACACGAGTCGGCACGGCTTCGCATCGATGTTCACCCAACGCCCTCGGAGGCTTGATCATGTTCCCGCCCAACTTCGCACCCGCTTCGTTCGGCTTCATTCTGTCGGGCCTGATGTCCCTGCTCGTGGCCGGCATCTCGACCTACCGAGCGACCGGGCTGCACGTCGGATTCGTCGGCCAGTGGAGCAGCGCCTGGCTGATGGCCTGGCTCGTTGCTTTCCCCGTGGTGCTGGTAGTGGCGCCGTTGGCGCGTCGGCTGGTCGCAAGGCTGGTGCGTCGTTGAGCCCGCTCATCCGCTCCTCGAGTGCTTCGCGGCAAGCGCGTCGAGCCCAGCGCGAGCCCGATGAGAAAGGGCCGCCCGGGGGCGGCCCTTTCATCGCGCGGGCGCGCCGCCCGCTTCGCTAGTGCGCGGCTCCCGGCGGCGCCTGATAATCCGACACCACCTTCCAGCGGCCCTCCTGGATCTGCGACAGCCGCGACAGGTTGCTGCCCAGCCGCTTCTTCGCGGTGAACGACATCTGCGGGCTGCCGAAGATGTCCGGCGGGAACGTCATCGAGTCCATCACCTTGATGAAGTTGTCGGTCGTCAGGTTCGGCCCGACCTTGTCGGCCGCCTGGATGAACATGTCGATGATGTTGTAGCCGTAGACCGAGAACACGGTCGGGTCCTCGTTGAACTTCGTCTTGTACTTGTTCGCCCAGAACCGGATCTTGTCCGACGCCTCGTCCAGGTACGGATGCTGCGCGCCTCCGGCCGCATAGAATCCGTCCATCGCGCGGCCGCCGAGCTTGTGGATCAGATCGGTGTAGGCGGCGCTCGAACCCAGGAACGTCGGGCTGAAGCCGGTCTTGCGCGACTCGCCGATGGTGCCGATCGTCTCGCGGATGATCGTTCCGAGCACGACGAAATCGCAATTTGCCGCCTTCATCCGCGCGACCTGCGACGAGAAATCGGTCGCGCCGCGCTTGTACGTCGTCTTCTCGGCGATCTCGACGCCGATCGTCTTCAGGCCTGCCTCGGCGCCGCGCAGCACCTCGAGCCCGAACTCGTCGTCCTGGTGCAGCGCGCACGCCTTCTTCGCGTTCTTCTCCTTGAACAGCTTCGGCGCGAACGTGCGCATCTGGTCGTAGTAGGTGACCGCGAACGAGTACTTCAGCCGGTGCAGCGGCTCGTACATCTCGCGCGCAGCCGTGACCGGCATGAAGTTGATCACGTTCTTCTCGAACTGGATCGGCATCGCGGCCATGTTCTGCGCGGTGCCGATGTGCCCGGCCATGATGAAGATCTTGTCCTGGTTGACCAGCTTCTGCGTGGCCAGCACGGCGCGCTTCGGGTCGTAGGCCGAGTCCTCGACCACCAGCCGCAGCTTGCGCCCGTGCACGCCGCCCTGCTCGTTGACCTCGTCGACGCGCAGCTGCATGCCGAAACGGACCTGCTTGCCGAACCCGGCGATCGGGCCCGACAGGTCCTGGATCGTGCCGATCACGATCTCGTTCTTCGTGACGCCTTGCTGGGTCTGCGCAAAGGCGCTGCTCGCAGCCACGGCCAGCGCGAGCGGGATCAGTCGGAATCTCATCGTGTGCCTCCTCAGTGGTTCGTCGAAGTCTTCGTCCGGCTCAGGCCCCGGAAACGGCGGCGCGCGCCGGCGGCGGCGCCGCCGCCGTGCCTGCGGCCCCGCCAGCGTACATCGAGTCGATCATCGCCGCATACTTCTGTTGCACCAACCGCCGCTTGAGCTTCATCGTCGGCGTCAGCTCCTCGTCCTCGGCCGACAGCTGGGTCTCCAGCAACCGGAACGCCTTGACCTGCTCGACCCGCGCGAACTTCGCGTTGACCTTGTCGACTTCGCGCTGGATCAGCTGCTGCACTTCCTTCGCACGCGTCAGGCTCGCGTAGTTCGAGAACGGCACGTCGTGGTCCTGCGCGTATTTCTCGACGTTTTCCTGGTCGATCATGATCAGCGCGGTCAGGTACGGCCGGGCATCGCCGATGACGACCGCATCGGTGATGTACGGCGAGAACTTCAGCTCGTTCTCGATCTCGCTCGGCGTGACGTTCTTGCCGCCGGCGGTGATGATGATGTCCTTCATCCGGTCGGTGATCTTCAGGTGCGTGTCGTCGACCCACTCGCCCACGTCGCCGGTGTGCAGCCAGCCGTCCTCGGTGATCGCGGCCGC
>DATLGW010000583.1:0-2123 GCA_035540315.1 Burkholderiaceae bacterium
CGCGGCTGGCCGGATTCGCGAGTCGCTGCAAGGCGCGCGCGGCGGACGCTACGCTCGCGGTCGGCAAGGAGGCGATACAGATGCACGGCGCAATCGGTTTCAGCGACGAGTACGACCTCGGCATGTATATGAACCGTGCACTAGTACATTCCGCCTGGCTGGGCAACGCTGCCGCGCACCGGCGACGGTATGCCTCGCTCGCGATCACGCTCGTCGAATGATCGAGGCCGCGATGGGATCCACCCAGCCGCCGAACCGTGCGCTGCAGCCCGAGCCGGCGAGTGAAGCATTTGACTGGAACACGCTGGCTGACGAGGAATTTCGCGCGCAGGTACGCGAGTTCATCCGAAAGAACTTTCCGCCACACCTGCGCGACCATCCGCGGCGGATCCCGCGCTGGCACGACACGCGGCCGTGGTACGAAGCGCTGCACCGCAAGGGCTGGATTGCTCCGAACTGGCCGCGCGAGCACGGCGGAATGGGCTTGGACGCGTCGAAGCTGATCGTCTACGTCGAGGAAATGGAGCGGCACGGCGTGCCGCGGCTCTACGACATGGGATTGTTCATGCTCGGCCCGATCCTGATCCGGCACGGCAGCGACGACCAGAAGGCGCGCTACCTGCCGAAGATCCTATCGGGAGAGCACCGCTGGGCGCAGGGTTACTCGGAGCCCAACGCGGGATCGGACCTGGCAAGCCTTCGAACGACGGCACAGCGGCATGATCACCATTACGTGGTCAACGGCCACAAGACCTGGACGACCTTTCTCGACGACGCGACGCACCTGTTCCTGCTGGCGCGTACATCGCGTGCGGCCCGCAAGCAGCAGGGGCTGACGCTGCTGCTGCTCGACCTGCACTCGCCGGGCGTCACGAGGCGTTTGATCCGAACGCTGGCGGGACACGAGGAGCTCGGCGAGGTGTTTCTCGAGAACGTTCACGTGCCGATCGCAGATGTCGTCGGTACGCCCAATCACGGATGGGGGATCGCGAAGGATCTGCTCGAGTTCGAGCGGATCAACAACGGCAGCCCCAAGCTGGGGCTGTACGCGCTCGAGCAGCTCGAGCGCTTCGCGAAGCGGCAGGGGCTGTTCGACGACCCGGCGTTCGTCGATCGATTCACCGTGCTCCGGCTCGATCTGCAGGATCAGTACAGTGCCTATCGGCACTTCGTGTCGCTGTTGCGTCAAGGCTGCTCGCCAGGCGCCGAAGTCTCGATGCTGAAGATCTGGTCGACCACGACCTACCAGCGCTTGAGCGAGCTGTTTCTCGAGGTCACCGGCGAAGCCGGTGTCGAGCGGGACGAGCCGCAGCGCGCACAGGCGCTGACGGCGTTACGGCTGTTCTATCGATCCCGGCCGGCGACGATCTACAGCGGCAGCAACGAGATCCAGCGCAACTTGCTTGCGCGGCGGGTGCTCGGTCTGCCGATGCAGACGGCGGTCAGCTTGCCGGGCGCTTCGCGATGAGCACCCGCTTGTCCACCGAGTACACCCGGACGCCGTCCTGGTTCGTCACGTGGTCACGGAACGTGATCAGCCCGCTGCGCTCGCTGCGGCTCTCCTTGGCGATCACTTCGACTTCGGTGCTGATCGTGTCCCCGGGACGGACCGGCGCGTGGAATGTCGCGTCATGGCTCGATAAGTGGGCGATGATCGTCGTGCGGAAATACGACTCGGTCATCGCGGTCGAATACGCCATTGTCAGCCCGCTGGGCACGATGCGCCCGCCGAAGCGGGTGTTCTTCGCGTAATGCTGATCGATGAAAATCGGGTTGTGATAGCCGACCAGCGAGCAGAAGAGTACGAGGTCCGCCTCCGTAATCGTTCGCGAATACGTGGGGTACCTACGTCCGATCTCGAACTCTTCGAAGTAGAAGGACATCGATCTTCCTCGGCTGGCAATGGGGACGATCAAATTATAGGACGGTGATGGTGCAGTTCGGATTCACACAAGAGCAACGCGCGCTCAGGGAAGCGGCGCGCCGGTTCGCCGCCGGCGTTCTGTTCGATGCAGCGGCTTGCACCGAGCGCGAAGGCGTCGAGTTCCCGGCGGCGGTTCTGCGCCAGATGGCGGCGCACGGCTTCGTCGGACTCGACGTTCCGGTCGACTATGGCGGCCAAG
>DATLGW010000584.1:0-5113 GCA_035540315.1 Burkholderiaceae bacterium
ACGCTGACCGACGACCTCGGGCGGGTCGTGCACCTGCATCGGATTCCGCAGCGGATCGTCAGCCTTGCGCCGCATGCGACCGAGCTGCTGTTCGATGCCGGTGCGGGATCGCAGGTGGTCGCGGTCGACGTGAACAGCGACGAGCCGCAATCGGCGCGCGCGCTGCCGCGGCTGTCGGCGCATCCGCAGGTCGACTTCGAGCGGCTGACGGTCGCACGTCCCGATCTGATCGTCGTGTGGCGCTCCGGACTGAGCGAGTCGACGCTGCAGCGGCTGTCGTCGCTGGCGCCGGTATTCGTGTCGGACCCGCGGCGGCTGCAGGACATCGCGAAGACGCTGCAGCGCTGGAGCGCGATCTCGAACGAGCCGCAGCACGCGCTGCGCGCGCAGCAGCGCGCGAGCGACCAGCTGACCGCGCTCGAGTCCCGGCACGCGCACCTGCCGCCGGTGCGCGTGTTCTACCAGGTCTGGCGCCAGCCGCTGATCACGCTCAGCAATTCGGACGTGATCGGCGATGCGATCCGCGTGTGCGGAGGGCGCAACGTGTTCGGCCACCTGCCGCAGCCTGCGCCGGTGGTCGACGTCGAGGCGGTGCTCGCGGCGCGACCGCAGCTCGTGCTTGCGCCGGATCCGGGCGTCGAGCGCGATTGGCGGCGGCTCGGCCTCGGCGATTCCACGCGCACGCGCTTCGCGACCTTCGATGCGAGCGCATTGCACCGTCCGACGTTGCGTGCGCTCGACACCGTCGCGCGATTGTGTGGCGTGATCGACAACGCGAGGTCTTGACGCAGCACTTAGCTGCTAACATTCGCCGCTCTTGGACCCAGGGACTGATCGATGCCCGTTATCGCCGTGATGAACCCGAAGGGTGGCGTCGGCAAGACTACGCTCGCTACCAATCTCGCCGGCTACCTCGCCGCGAGCAGCCGGTCGACGATGCTCGGCGACATCGATCGCCAGCAATCGGCCAAGGCCTGGCTGCAGCTGCGCCCGACCGGTGCGCCGCAGATCGCGACCTGGGAAATGGTCAGCGGCGCGGCGCGCCCGCCGAAGGGCGTGAGCCACGTCGTCATCGACACGCCGGCGCAGATCGATCGCAAGCGAATCGCCGAGGTCGTGCGGATCGCCGATCGGGTGCTCGTGCCGCTGCAGCCGTCGATGTTCGACATCATCGCGACCAAGGAATTCCTCGACGAGCTGCGCCGTCACTACACGAACGGAAAGCGCTTCGAGGACCATGTCGGCATCGTCGGCATGCGGCTCGACCCGCGCACGAAGGCCGCCGAGGAACTGGGTCGCTTCGTGGCGAGCCTCGGACTGCCGATCGCCGGTTACCTGCGCGATACGCAGTACTACGTGCATCTGGCCGCGCATGGCCTGACGATGTTCGACGTGCCGGCCGACCGGGTCGAGAAGGACCGCGCGACCTGGGAGCCGCTGCTGGGCTGGCTGCGCGTTCACTGAGCGCAACGGGTCCGACCGCGATCGGCTTTCGGGCGCCGCGAGTCTTGCGCTCGCGGCGCGTCGATTGCGCCGCCATTTGCTACCATTCGGCCGTTCCCGCCGCGGGGGATGGCCGTGCCGGTTTTCGCTGTGATCAACCCGAAGGGCGGCGTCGGCAAGACGACGCTGGCGACGAACCTTGCCGGGTATTGCGCGCGTCGCCACAGTACGGTGCTCGGTGACGTCGATCGGCAGCAGTCGACGGTCGATTGGCTGCGGCTGCGACCGAACGACGTGGCGCCGATCGTGGGCTGGGAGACGCACGGCACGTTGTTGCGGCCGCCGGCCGGCGCCAGCCACGTGATCGTCGACACGCCGGCGCAGATCAACGGTTGGCGGCTGTCGGACGTCGTTCGAGTGGCCGACCGGATCCTGGTGCCGCTGCAGCCGTCGATGTTCGACATCTACGCGACGCGGCGGTTCCTCGACGAGCTGCAGCGGTGTTTCGGCGTCTCTCGTCGAGTCGAGGACTGCGTGGCGGTGGTCGGGATGCGGGTCGATGCGCGCACGCGCGCAGCCGATCAGCTGGCGCGGTTCGTCGCCGGGCTGGGTTTGCCGGTGGCGGGTTACCTGCGCGACACGCAGTTCTACGTGCATCTGGCCGCCCACGGGCTGACGATGTTCGATGTGCCTGCGCATCGCGTGCAAAAGGATCTGCAGAGCTGGGAGCCTTTGCTGGGTTGGCTGAAGTTGCATTGAATCTTCCGCGGGGCAAGCCCGGCGAGCGGGTGTCGGTCCGCATCGTCGACGAACGATGGCAGCGGCTGCTGGTGCGCCGCGGGCTGGTGCAGCCCGGCGACTCCGGTGCGGATCGCGGCGCGATGGTCACGGTGCATCGGCGCCACGGCAGCGGATACTGCGCGAGCGCTGATCTGTCGGCCGCAGGGCTGCAGCGCGCGGCTGAAGTCGCGTCGGCATGGGCTGCCCGCGTCGAGGCGACGGGCCTGTTCGCCGACCTCGATCTGCATCGCGTCTACGGCAGCGGCGCTCGGGCGGGCGCTGCAGCCGCCGGCGAAGATCCGCGAATGCCGCGAGGCAAACCGCTGCCGTCGCAGCGCGAGTTGCTCGAGCTGCTGCGGATCGAATGCGCTGCAATGCGGCGCGACGCGAGGATCGTCAATTCCGTCGCGCGGCTGTGGGTGACCGAGCGGCAGCAGTGGCTGTACGTCGATGGCGAGCTGCAGGCGCAGCAGCAGGCGCGATTCGTCGAACCGAACCTCGAGGCGACCGCGAGCGACGGACTCGAGTCGCAGACGCGGACGCTGGCGGGCCAATACAACGGCTTCTGCAGGCAGGGCGGTTTCGAGGTGATCGAGGCCGCCGGCTTCGTCGGCGCCGGCGCGCGGATCGCCGACGAGGCGCTGCAGTTGCTCGCGGCGCCGAACTGTCCGACGGGTGCGATGGACTTGCTGCTGGCGCCCGACCAGATGATGCTGCAGATCCACGAGTCGATCGGGCATCCGCTCGAGCTCGACCGGATCCTGGGCGACGAGCGCAACTTCGCCGGAACGAGCTTCGTGACGCTCGACATGTTCGGCCGGTATCGATACGGCTCCGAATTGCTGAACGTGACGTTCGATCCGACCGTGGCGGGCGAGCTCGCGTCGTACCGCGTCGACGACGACGGTACGCCGGCCGAGCGCGTGCACCTGATTCGCAACGGCATTCTCGAGCGGCCGCTCGGCGGCGCGCTGTCGAGCGCGCGCGCGGGTGCCCGCGGTTTTCCGCTGCCGCCGACGGCGAATTCGCGCGCAGTCGGCTGGCATCGTCCGCCGATCGATCGGATGGCGAACCTGAACGTCGAGCCCGGCGAGCACACGCTGGCGCAGATGATCGGGGCGGTCCAGCGCGGCGTGCTGATGCGAACCAACGTGTCCTGGTCGATCGACGATGCACGCAACAAGTTCCAGTTCGGCTGCGAGTGGGGCGAGCTGATCGAGGACGGCCGGCTGCGGGGCGTCGTCAGGAATCCGAACTACCGCGGCGTGTCGGCGAGCTTCTGGCGCAGCCTCGCGATGGTCGGCGACCGCTCGACGTTCGAGGTGATGGGAACGCCGTTTTGCGGCAAGGGCGAGCCCGGCCAGGTGATTCGGGTGGGGCATGCGTCGCCCGCATGCCTGTTTCGCGACGTGTCGGTCTTCGGCGGCGATCCGCGGGCGGAGGCATCGTGAGCGCCGCGCCGATGTCGCTGCGCGAGCCGTTCGAGCGCATTGCGCAGCTGCTGCCCCGGCTGGTTGCGCCGGGCGAATTCGCATCGGCCGCGTTCGCAGGCGAGGATTCCGAGTTCGTCCGGTTGACCCAGGCGCGATTGCGGCAGGCCGGGCGGTTGCGTCGGATCGACCTGAGGCTGAGGCTGGTCCGCGACGGCCGGCAGGCGTATCACGCGCTGGCGTTGTCCGACGCATGGATCGACGACGCCTCGCTGCGCGCCTGCCTGAGCGACGCGCTGCAGCGCTTGCGCAGCGTGATCGAGGACAGCGAAGCCGACCCGCTGCTCGACGTGTCGTTCGAGCCGCTGATCGACGTCGACGAGCGGTTCGAGCCGCTGTCGGTCGCAGAGCCGATGATCGAGTCCGTGCGGACCCACGCCGGCGACTGCGACCTCGTCGGCTTCCTGGCAGCCGGTCCGATCGCGCGCGGTTTGTGCAGCTCGACCGGCGCAGCGCTGTGGTTCCAGCGGGCGAACTTCAGCTTCGACTTCTCGATCCACGTCGACGACGCGCGCGCAGTCAAGGACACGCTGGCCAGCGATCGCTTCGATGCGACGGCCGCGACGGCGACCTTGTCGCGCGCTCGCGAGCGGGCCGAGCTGATGCGCCGGCCGCTGGTGCGCGTCGACCCGGGCGCGCATCGGGCGCTGCTGTCGCCGCGCGCATGCGCCGATCTGATCGAGCTGCTGGGATGGGGCGGGTTCTCGGCGCGCGCGCATCGTTCGGGACAGTCGCCGCTTGCGCGACTGCGCCAGGGCGACGCGACGCTGTCGCCGAAGCTCTCGGTCAGCGAGGATTTCGCGCTCGGACTGGCGCCGCGTTTCACCGGTGACGGGCTGCTGCGGCCGCGGCGCATCGAACTGGTCAGCGGCGGCCGGTTCGCCGACTGGCTGGTGTCGCCGCGCACTGCGCGCGAGTTCGGACTGCAGACGAACGCCGCGGCGGACGCCGAGTCGCCCGAGTGCCTGCGGGTCGCTGCCGGAGACCTGGGCGAGGACGCCGCGCTCGATGCGCTCGACACCGGCCTCGCGATCGGCAATCTCTGGTATTTGAATTTCTCGGATCGGTCGGCGGCTCGCGTCACCGGGATGACCCGGTTCGCGACGTTCTGGGTCGAACGCGGCCGCATCGTCGGACCGGCCCCCGCGATGCGCTTCGACGACAGCCTGTTCTCGATACTCGGCAGCCGGCTGGAGGCGCTGACGCGAACGCCGATTCGCTTGCCGGCGCTCGATACCTACGAGTCGCGCGCCACCGGCGGCATCGAGTGTCCCGGCGCGCTCGCCGGCGCATTGCGTTTCGTGTTGTAGCGCCGCGCGCGCTTGCGGCGTCAGCGCGCGTCTTTCGGATCGGTGACGAAGCCGATCTGCCCGAGCCCTGCCCGCTGCGCAGCCGACATC
>DATLGW010000585.1:0-2325 GCA_035540315.1 Burkholderiaceae bacterium
CGCCGCCGTGTCACGTGCCGCTTGACGGCCGCGGCGGGTGCCATTGCCCGGATCCGGTGCCGACGGCGCAGTCGGTGCCCGGTTCGCCGCAGGACTGCGCGAAACCGATCTGCTCCAGCTCGAACCAGACCAACTGCACGCCCCCCGGGAGGGACCTGTACGCATCGTGCTACGCCAACATGCTCAGTCGCTGTCTCGATGGAAGCCGGGGCAAGAGCGGCAACTGGTGCGTGCGGGCTGGCGGCGACGCGAACGCCTGTCCGGCGCACGCCGCGGAAGTCTGCCGGCGCGTCGCCGGAATCGATCCTTCGACCGGCATCGTCGAACCGAAGCGCTGAGCACATGTTCAAAACGCTCAGAAGCGATCACCTGCGGATCCGTGCGATCGTCATGTCGGCGGCGATGCATCATGCAGCGATGATCGCGACTCCGGCGAACGCGCAGCGGGTCGAGCACTACTCGCCGATCGATCCTGCCACCGAGCCGGCAGCGCGCGATCGACCGCGTGCGAGGCCCCCGGTGGTGATCGTCGAGCCCCGGCAATCGACCGATGCATTTGGCGCCGGCATCGGGAGTCCCGCCGGCAACTCGCAGCGCGACCGGTCGCCACCGATGCCGCAGGGCCCTTATGCGGAAGGCGCGCCGCCCGATCCGCCCGCATTCGCGCCGTACGGGCCGCTGATGCTTCACGGACCGCTCGCGCCGTATCTACCGTACGGTCCGCCGCTGGTTCTGCATCCGCGCTATCCGCTGCGACCGCCGTATCCGCCTCATGTCCTGGTGCCCCCAGGTCCGCCGATGCGGCCGCCGACGTGGCATTCGCTGTTGCCACCACCGCAGCGCGACCACGGCCACGAGCGCTGCCGCTCGGGTTCGGGCGGATGCCGTTGACGCCGCGGGCAACCTTGCGTTGTCCTCATCGCGAGTGCTAGGCTGCCGGCGCATCCGCAGAGACGCGCCACCCAGGGAGGAGACAGCATGATGAGGATCATCAGGACGTTCGTCGCCGGCACTGCGCTTGCAGTGGCCGGCCACGGCATCGCGGCCGAGCAGATCAACCTGTCGATCGCCACCGGCGGCACCGGGGGCGTCTACTATCCGCTCGGCGGCGGCATGGCGAACGTGTTGTCGAAATACGTGCCCGGAATGCAGGCGACCGCCGAAGTCACGGGCGGTTCGGTCGCGAACCTGCAGCTGATCGGCACCGGCAAGCCCTACATCGGGCTCAGCATGACCGATGCGGCGCAGGACGCCTACAAGGGCGAGGACAAGTTCAAGGGCCGCAAGGTCCCGGTGCGCACGCTTGCCGTGCTCTACCCGAACCGGATGCACGTCGTCACGGTCGAAGGGACCGGCATCAACAAGTTCGAGGACCTGAAGGGCAAGCGGGTCTCGACCGGCTCGCCGGGCAGCGCGACCGAGGTGATGGCGTTTCGGGTGATCGAGGCCGCCGGCCTGGACAAGGACAAGGACATGCGGCGCGAGCGGCTCGGCGTTGCCGAGTCGGTCAACGCGCTGAAGGATCGCAAGATCGACGCGTTCTTCTGGGTCGGCGGGCTGCCGACGGCGGCGGTCACCGACCTCGCCGCCACGCCCGGCACCAAGATCAAGCTGCTCGACCATGCCCACCTGGTATCGACGATGAACCAGAAGTACGGCAATCTCTATGTCGAGGACGTGATACCCAAGACGACGTACGCCGGCATGGCCGATGACAACAGGCAGGCGACCGTGATGAACATCCTGGTCGCGAACGAGAACCTGAGCGAGCAGGCTGCGTACAACATCGTCAAGACGATCTTCGAAAAGCGCGACGAGCTGATCGCCGTCCATCGCGAGGCCGAGAACTTCAAGCTCGAGAACCAGAAAGAGGCGGCGAGCTCGGTGCCCTGGCATCCGGGGGCGCTGAAGTACTACCAGGAGAAGGGCGTCAAGATGAAGTAGCCGGCCTCGCGAGATGCCGGAGAAGGTTTTGCCGATCGTCGACGATCGCGGCGCGATCGTCGACGACGCGCCGCTGACCGACGAGCAGCGCAAGCGGCTCGAGGCGTACATCGAGGAAGAGGAGGGCGCACAGAACCGATATCGGGGCGTGCTGGCGGTCGCGATGACGGCGCTGGCGGTCGCGATGTCGCTGTTCCACCTGTACGCGGCCGTCGAGATCGTCCCCGCGTACATCATGCGGCCGGTGCACGTCGCGTTCACGATCTCGCTGATCTTCCTGCTGTTTCCGATCGCCCGCCGATTCCGGCATCGGCTGATGTGGTGGGACGTCGTGCTCGCGCTCGCGTCGGCGGCGATCCTCGCCTATATCCTGTATTGGGG
>DATLGW010000586.1:0-3053 GCA_035540315.1 Burkholderiaceae bacterium
GCATCGCGCGCGGTCGGCCGGCCTCGCGCGGCGCGCCGCCTACCTGCTCGCAGCGTTGCTCGAGACGCTCGCGCGGATGCTGTTGCTCGATGCGCGACGCGCCGCCCGCGCCTGGGGCCGCGTCTGCGGCGTGTGGCACTATCGGCGCTGAACCGTTTGCCCGCCGCGCTTGCCGGCCCGTCCAGTGAGCTACTACCGCCACGTGCGCGAGGAGATCGTGCCGCACCTGCCCCCGGGGCCGTTGCGCGTGCTGGAGGTCGGCTGCGGCGAAGGCGCGACGCTGGCGCGCATCCGCGAGCTGCGCCCCGACAGCTGGGTCGCCGGCGTCGAGGTCGTTTCGCTGGAATCCCCGCTGTACGACCGCCTCGATCACTTCGAGCGGATCGACATCGAGCGAGCGCTGCCCGCGATCCCGCGCGAATCGATCGACGTGCTGCTGTGCCTGGACGTGCTCGAGCACCTGCGCGAGCCGCTGGCTTCGCTGCGATCGCTCGCGACGCTGCTGCGGCCCGGCGGGCGGCTGATCGCGTCGCTGCCGAACCTGCAGTACGTGAAGGTCAGCGTGCCGCTGCTGTTCGGCCGTTTCGAATACCGTGACGACGGCGTGCTCGACCGCACGCACTTGCGGTTTTTCACGCGCCGATCGGCGATCCGGTTGATCGAGCAGGCCGGATTCGACGTCGAGCGCGTCGAGCGGCTGCGGATCCGCGACGTGCGCCGGCTGATGTCCTTGCTGTTGCCGCTGCCCGGCTGGCGCGACCTGTGGACCAAGCAGTTCCTGTTCGTCGCGCGACGATCATGATTCCGATCGCGGGATCCGTCCGCCGCGCGCCCGCGCCGTCGCAGTCGCTGATGCAGGCATTGAGCGTGCTGTTCGCGCTCGGGATCGTCCACGCGTCGCTGTATCCGTGGACCGACTGGCAGCTGCGCGCGCCGTCGGCGCTCGCATTCATGCTGCAGGCGTGGCCGCGATACTGGACCTGGTTCGATCTGATCTCGAACCTGCTCGCGTACGCGGTGCTGGCGCTGACGCTCGCGACCGGCTGGTTCGCCGGACGCCGCGCGCTGCCGGCGTGGCTCGCGGTCGTCGCGCTGTGCAGCCTGATGTCGCTGGCGCTCGAATCGGCACAGAGCTACCTGCCGATGCGGGTCCCGGAGATCTCCGACTGGATCGCGAACACGTTGGGCGCCGCGCTGGGCGGCGCATTGGGGGTCGCGATCAGCCACGTGCGCCGCCGGCGCGGCGAGCGCACGATTCCGCCGTACCTGCGCTGGCTCGACCAGGGGCCGACCGCCGGATGGGTGCTGCTGCTGTTATGGCTGCTGGCACAGCTGCAGCCGCAGCGGCTGCTGCTGGCGACCGGCTACCTGATGCCGCTGCTCAACCCGTGGTCGCGCGACTGGCTCGGCGTCGATCTTCGTGCGCTGGCGGCGTTCGCCCCCGAGGACGGCGTGCTTTTCGAGGCGGCGTCGGTGATCTGCTGGATGGGCGCGCTCGGGATCCTGGTGATGGACCTGGTCGGCGACCCGCGCAAGCGGGTCGTGCTGATCGGTATCGGCGTCGCGCTGGCATTGGCGATTCGCAGCGTGACGGGTCAGATGGTGCTCGGATCGCAGGCGCCGCTCGGGTTCCTGACGCCGGGCGCGCAGGGCGGCCTGGTGATCGGCATCCTGGTGCTGTATCTGCTCGCGTCGCTGCGCCGCCGGACCCGCGCAGTCTGCGCGATCGCGATGCTGGTGGCCGCGCTGGTGCTGGTCAACCTCGCGCCGCTGTCGGCCTATCACGACAGCATGCTCGCTGCCGCGCCGGCGCGGAAGATGGCGAACCTGCATTCGCTGATCGCGTTCGTCGACCACCTGTGGCCGCTGGCGGCAATCGGCTACTTCGCCGTCAGGGTCCACCGGCCGTGGCGATCGCGCATCGCCGCATTCGTTGCCGAGCGCCGGCTGCGGCACGACGATCCGACGCCGAGTTGACGCGCGAGTCGGATCCGCCAGCGCGGTTTGCGAAACCGGAGAATCCGATGGACGATAAGCTCGAGCGGTGCAAGCGGAACGTCGAACAGACTTATCTTCGCTACCTCGATGCGTTCATGCGCAGCGATCTCGCTGCAATCGACTCGCTGGTCAGGTATCCGCTTGCGTTGATCGGCCACGGCTCCGTCACGCTCGTCGATCGATTTCCATTCGAACCCGGTGCGCTGCGTGCGGCCAAGCAGTGGCATACGACGGTACACGTGGATTACGAGGTAACCGGCGTCTCGCTGACGAAGGCGCATGTGATGCTGCGCCGCGGCGATCGGGTGCGAGCCGACGGGTCGCTGATCGAGACGGTTTCAGCTTTCTATGCGTTCGTCCGAGGCGAAGGCGACGATTGGCGGATATTCGCGATGTCTGCGATCGAGAACCCGGCGTCGTAGCGAGCCGTCAGTTCATCACCGGCCCGCGCACGCCCGGCACCGGGCCTGGGCCCGGTTTTTCGCTCGGGCGCTGCGCGGGTTCGCGGGCGCGATCCGAGGAGGGGGAAGGTTGCTCGTGTCGGTCTGCGGTTTTCGGCCCGTTCGGCGCCGTCTTCTCATCGTCGTTGATCGGTTCGCCTTTGCGTGGTCTCATGCTGAACCCTCCATTGCGATCGATGTTCGACGGCAAGCACGATCCGCTCCTGTCGTCGCTCACGGCACGGTAAGATTGATGCTGAATCACCCGCACCGGTCGAGCCGCCTTGTCCAGCTGCTACGAGCGCCACATCTTCTTCTGCCTGAACCAGCGCGACGACGGTCGCTCGTGCTGCCTAAGCAGCGACGCCGAATCGATGCAGGTCCATGCGAAGCAGCACGTGAAGGAGCTCGGGCTGAGCCATCCGCGCGACGGCGTTCCGGTGGAGCGGCTCCGGCTCGAATGAGACCCGGAACGCGAACGGTCGAGATCGCCGGCGCGGCCGGTGCGATCGATGTCGCGATCGATCTGCCTGCGCAGCCGGCACGCGCCGTGGCGGTGGTCGCGCATCCGCATCCGCTGTTCGGCGGCACCCGCGACAACAAGGTCGTGCAGAC
>DATLGW010000587.1:0-2701 GCA_035540315.1 Burkholderiaceae bacterium
ATGTAGGCCTGCAGGTGCGGATCGATCCGGTGGTACTCGCGGATGTAGTCGAGCAGCGCATCGACGGCGACCCCGTGCGGCTGCTCGCACACCGCGATCTCGCCGCTGGCGCGGTCCACCACCAGGTACTGGCACACCATCGCGCGGAACTCGTCCGACAGCGCCTGCAGTGCCTCCGGCCAGGCCAGTGCGCCGGTGGCCGCTTCGTACAGCCCGCGCACGACCCGATCCTTGATGTCGAGCATCCCCAGCCCCTCGCGCTGCCTTTCCCGCATGGTGGCAAGTCTTAACTCGTTTGGATGATGCCTGCTCGGGGCAGTCGCGCGCATCCCCCAGTTGGGGGCTAAAAGGGGCCCGGGACGGATCGGTCGAAGGCGCCTTTCTACGGCTGCAGCACCTGTTGCCACAGCGCCGTCACGGCGTCGCGCTGCTCGGACAGCTCCCGCGGCGCAACCCGCGCATAGCGGGCATCGTTCAGCCGCAGCGTGTGCTGGCGGCGCCGGTAGTCGCGGTAGGCCTGGGCGACCCGGTCGGCGAGCGGCGCATCGATCAGTCCGGCGGCCGCCGCGCGCAGCAGCAGCGCGATGTTGCCGGCATTGTCGAGCAGCTCCGGGCGCTGCGCCGAGTGGGCGAGCACCAGGTACTGGACGATGAACTCGATGTCGACCATTCCGCCCGGATCGTGCTTCAGATCGAAATCGCCGCTGCGATTCGGGTGGCCGTCGAGCATCTTGCGGCGCATTGCCAGCACCTCGGTTCGCAATCGCTGCGGATCGCGCGGCGTTGCCAGCAGTCGGCGTCGCATTGCCTCGAATGCGTTCCCCAGCGCGCGGTCTCCGGCGCAATAGCGGGCCCGCGTCAGCGCCTGGTGCTCCCAGACCCATGCCGACTCGCGCTGGTACCGCTCGAACGCCCGCAGGGTCGAGACCAGCAGCCCGGCGTTGCCGTTCGGTCGCAGCCGCAGGTCGATCTCGAACAGCAGCCCGGCCGCAGTGCGGGTCGATACCCACGCGGCCAGCCGCTGCGCAAGTTGTGCATACACCGGCTGCGCGCGCTCGTCGTCGTCGTCGTACAGGAACACCAGGTCCAGGTCCGACGCGTAACCGAGCTCCTTGCCGCCGAGCTTGCCGTAGCCGATCACTGCGAATGCCGGCTGCGCGCGGTGGGCGCTCTTCAGCTGCGACCACGCCAGATCGAGCGCGATCGCGAGCACGCGGTCGGCCAGCTCGCTCAGATGATCCGACAGCCGCTCCACGGTCAGACGTCCGGCGAGGTCCTGCGCCAGCAGCCGGAACACCTGGCCGTGATGCGCCTCGCGCATCAGGTCCATCTGCCGCTCGACGTCCGCATCGCCGTTGCGCTGCGAGTGCGCGAGCGACAGCCGCAGATCGCGCTCCCAGATCGCATAGTCGGTGGGCTCGAGCAGCTGGCCGTCGAGCAGCTCATCGAGCACGACCGGATGGCGCATCAGGTAGTCGGCCGCCCACTTCGCCTGCGACAGCATGCGCAGCAGCTGCCGGTAGGCCGCCGGAAACTGCGCCAGCAGCGCCAGATAGGCAGGACGGCCGGCGATCGACTCGAGCAGATCGGTCACCCGCGCAATCGCCGCCGCGGCCGAGTCGCCGCCGGTCTCGGCCAGCGCCTGCTCGAGCAGCTGATCGATCGTGCGCTGCGTCTCGGCTCGGGCGGCGCGATAGCGGCGGCTGTCCTTCAGCGCGGCAATGCGGGCGAGCGTCGCCTCGTCGGGCGCGACCGGCGCCGCGCCGGCGTGCGCCGGCGCGACAGGCTCCTCGGGCTCCCCGAGCAGCTGATCGAACACCTCCTGCACTTGGTCGCGCGCTTGCACGAGCTGGTGCTCGAACTGCTGCGGCGGCAACCCCAGCATCGCGGCGATCCGGTGATGCGACGCGTCGTCGGGCGCCAGCCGGTGCGTCTGCGCATCCTCCTGGTATTGCAGCGCATGCTCGACCCGGCGCAGAAGTACGTAAGCCGAGGTCAGCCGCTCGGCCGCCTGCGGCTCGAGCAGCCGGCGCTGCTCGAGCAGCTGCAACACGGCCAGCGTGCGCCGATCGCGCAGCATCGGATCGCGGCCGCCGCGAACGATCTGGAACAGCTGCGCGCAGAACTCGATCTCGCGGATGCCGCCGCGGCCGAGCTTGACGTCGATGCCGCCGCCGCGGCGCGCCTCGCGCCGCGCGACCTCGTCGCGGATCAGCCGATGCAGCTCGCGCAGCGCCGCGAATGCCGCGAAGTCCAGGTAGCGCCGGAACACGAACGGCTCGACGATCTGCGACAGCTGCGCTTCGTCGCTGTGGCGCGCCGCGTCGCCGGCCAGCCCCGAATCGGCGACGACCCGCGCCTTCAGCCACGCGAACCGCTCCCATTCGCGCCCCTGCTCGTAGAAGTACTGCTCGAGCATCGGCAGCGTGGCGACCAGCGGCCCGGATTCGCCGTTCGGGCGCAGTCGCGTGTCGACGCGGAACACGAACCCGTCCTCGGTCGGATCCGACAGCAGCGCGCCCAGGCGGCGGGCCAGCCGGTGGAAGAAATCGCCGCTGGCAATGCGGCCATGGCCTTCGGCGTTGCCGCGGGTCTCGCCGCTGTCGCGGTGCACGTAGACCAGGTCGACGTCGGACGACACGTTCAGCTCGGCGCCGCCGAGCTTGCCCATGCCGACCACCAGCAGGTCCTGCGGCTCGCC
>DATLGW010000588.1:0-8223 GCA_035540315.1 Burkholderiaceae bacterium
GAATCGACCGCCGCGACCGCCATCGCCGACAGGCCGCCGCGGCCCAGGTTGCGCAGCACCCGCACCATGTCGAACCAGCGCGCTGCGATCGCGGCAGCATCGGTCGCATACAGCACCGGCGCGAGCCGATCGCGGATCAGCACCGCGGCGGCGGCGTCGGCATAGGTGTAGCCGATTCCGGTCGCGCCGCCGGCGTCGATCCGCACCAGCACCAGCGTCGTCGCGTCCCACGTCAGCGTCCCGTCGGCCTCGGGACCTTCGGTGGGTACCGTATACGCGGATGCCTCGATCCGTTCGATCGGGGCCGTCAGGGGATTCGCAGTCATTGCAGATCACCCCCAGTCACGGTTGCATGCGCCGGCCGCGATGCGCACCTCGGCTGCCGCGCGGCAGCCGACGCTGCGCCGCCGCGGCGGCAGCGACTTCGCTCAGCGGTCGTTGCGGCCCTTGCCGGCCGGCACCAGGCTCGCCCAGTACTCCTTTGCCGACTGGATCACCGTCGCCAGCGCATCCGGGTCGCGGTTCCACAGCGCCGACAGGTACGACGTCACCTGCGACGCCTTGATGTTCGGCGGCACCGGCGGCACGTTCGGATCGGTGACCGCCTCGACCAGCGTCGGCCGGTTCGACGCCAGCGCCTCTTCCCACGCCGACGCGACCGCCTCGGGCCGGTCGACGCGGATGCCGTTCAGCCCCAGCATCCGCGCATATTCGGCGTACGGGAAGTCCGGGACGACCTGCGAGTCCTCGAACTTCGGGTCGCCCGCGAGGATCCGCTGTTCCCACGTCACCATGTTCAGGTCGCGGTTGTTCAGCACCAGCACGGTGAAGCGCGGGTCCTTCCAGCGCCGCCAGTCGCGTGCGAGCGTGATCAGCGCGTTGATCCCCAGCATCTGCATCGCGCCGTCGCCGAGGATCGCGATCACGTGCCGGTCCGGATAGCAGTACTTCGCGGCCAGCGCATACGGCAGCGCCGGCCCCATCGTCGCGAGCCCGCCCGACAGCGATCCCATCATCCCGCGCCGCATCTTCAGGTCGCGCGCATACCAGCCGGCCGACGTCCCCGAATCGCAGGTCAGGATGCAGCGGTCGGGCAGCCGCGGCGACAGTTCCCAGAACACGCGCTGCGGGTTGATCGGGTTCGCGTCGCTCATTGCGCGCGCCTCGAGCACGCGCCACCAGCGGTCGATGCCCTTTTCGATGCGCTCGCGCCACGCGCGGTCCGCCTTGCGCCGCAGATGCGGGATCAGCGCGCGCAGCGTCTGCTTCGAGTCGCCGATCAGGCCCAGCTCCATCGGGTAGCGCATGCTGAGCATCCGGCCGTCGATGTCGATCTGCACGCCGCGCGCCTGGCCTTCCTTGGGCAGGTATTCCGAATACGGGAAGTTCGATCCGACCATCAGCAGCGTGTCGCAGTGCTGCATCATGTCCCAGCTCGGCGCGGTCCCGAGCAGCCCGATCGACCCGGTGACGAACGGCAGTTCGTCGGGGACCGCAGCCATCCCCAGCAGCGCCTTGGCCACGCCGGCGCCCAGCAGGTCCGCGACCTCGATCACTTCGTCGGTCGCATGCAGCGCGCCGGCGCCCACCAGCATCGCGACCCGCTGACCGCTGTTCAGGATGTCGGCGGCGCGGATCAGGTCGCGCTCGTGCGGAACGACGCGACTCGGGATGTGGCCGATGCTGCTGTGGATCGTGTTGTGCTCGCGCGGCGGCTCCTCGACCGCGTCGAGCTGCTGCACGTCGTTCGGGATGATGATGCAGGTCACCGTGCGCTGGTCGCGCGCGATCCGGATCGCGCGATCGACGACATGCCGAACCGCCTCGGGGACGGTGATCATCTGCACGTATTCCGACGCGACGTCCTTGAACAGCGACAGCAGGTCGACCTCCTGCTGATAGTGCCCGCCCATCGCCATCCGCGCCGCCTGGCCGACGATCGCGACGACCGGCGCATGGTCGAGCTTCGCGTCGTACAGTCCGTTCAGCAGGTGGATTGCGCCGGGGCCGGACGTGCCCAGGCAGATGCCGACCTCGCTGGTGAACTTCGCATGCGCACAGGCCATGAACGACGCCGATTCCTCGTGCCGGGTCTGCACGAACCGGACCTTGTCGCTCATCCGATCGAGCGCCCCCATCAGCCCATTGATGCCGTCGCCCGGATAGCCGTAGATCCGGTCGACTCCCCAGGCGGCCAGACGCTGGATCACGTGATCGCCGACGGTCTTGCCCATGCTGCGCGTCCTCGAGCGGGAAGCGGGTAGGAGTTACCCGCGACGATTGCAAAACTTGCCGCACGGCGGAAGGTAATCGACGGACCGTTTCGCGGGCCGTAACGGCGGCTCGATCGTTTGCAAGCAATGCCCGTGCCCCCGCCTGCCGCTCGTTGCACGCCGGGCAGGGCCGCAGTATCGTGCGTCGATGAACGCGCTGTTCACCGACGCGGTGCTCGGGGACCAGGTCGAAGCCGAGGCTTCCGCCGATCTGTACGCGGCCGCGCCGGCGCCGCTGGCGCGCGAGCTGGGGTTGCAGGTGCGGCAGGTCGCCGGCGCCACCGCGCTGGTTGCGCGCGCGCTGCCCGATCCGATGCTGAACCGGGTCATCGCGCTGGGCGTCGAGCGGCCGGCGACCGAGCCGGATCTGGACGCGCTGATCGAGGTGTTCGACGCCGCCCGGGTCGCGCGCTACTGGATCCACCTGAATCCGATCGCGCAGCCGCAGGCGCTGGGCGAATGGCTTGCCGCGCGGGGCTTCGCGCCGGCGCGGCGCCGCAGCTGGGCCAAGCTGATCTGCCACACGGTCCCGGTGTTGCCGATGCGCACCGATCTGTCGATCCGGCGCGCGCGCGGCGGCGAGGCCGCCGCAGCGACCGCGGCGATCCGCGCCGCGTATGGCTTGCCCGACCCGATGCAGCCGTGGATCGAGGCGCTGGTCGGCCGCGAACGCTGGATCACGTTCGTCGCGGCCGACGGCGACCGGATCGTCGGCGGCGGCATGTTGTATCTCGACCTGCCGCGCAAGGCGGGCTGGCTCGGGCTCGGCGGCGTTCGCGCCGAGTACCGGGGCCGGGGCGCGCAGCGCGCGCTGATCGCGGCGCGCGTGCAGGCGGCGCTCGAGCACGGCTGCGACGTCGCGATCAGCGAAACCGGCGAACCGATTGCCGACGAGCCGAATCCGTCGCTGCAGAACCTGCTGCGCTGCGGCTTCGCGCGCGTCGTCTCGCGCGTTAACTACGCGGCGCCGCCTTCCGAGCCTGCCGCCGGCTGACGCGCAGCCGGGCCGCGCGCAGGCGCCGCAGCAGGATGCCACGCCAGGCAACAGGGGAATCGCCGCGAAAGTTTGCCTGCGCTGCGCGCGCCACGGTATCGTGGCCGGGCGCGCACCAGGAGTGTGAGAGTTTCTAGGCGCGACCGGGGCCGCTGTGCCTTGCCGCCGTTTGCCTGCGTGCTGCGCGATGCGAACGGAGGAGATCATGCAGGCATTGCTGACCGATGCCGCGCTGTCGGATGCCGTCGAATCGGCCGCGAGCGTCGACATGTACGAGGCCGCACCGCCGGAAGTCGCCGCAGCGCTGGGCGTTCGTGCGCTGCAGATCGACGGGGCCACCGTGCTGCTCGCGAAATCGCTGGCGGACCCGACGATGAACCGCGTGATCGGCATCGGTGTCGACCAGGAGGCAAGCGAGGACGCGCTCGACTCGCTGATCGAGATGTTCGATGCCGAGCGGGTCGACCGCTACTGGATCCACGTGAGCCCGATGGCGCAGCCGGCTGCGTTGCCGCAGTGGCTGCGCACTCGGCGGTTCGCGCCGCCGCGCCGGCGCAGCTGGGTGAAGCTGATCTGCCACACCGATCCGGTGGTCCCGCCCCGTTCGGAGTTCCAGATCCGGCCGGCGCGGGCCGACGACGCGAACGCGGTCGCCGCGACGATCTGCGAGTCGTTCGGCTGGCCGCAGGCGCAGGCGACCGAGTGGCTCGCGGCGCTGGTCATGCGGCCGTCGTGGCAGACGTTCGTCGCCTGCGACGGCGTGTCGGTGATCGGCGCCGGATTGCTGTACATCGATGCCGAGCGCAAGGCCGCATGGCTCGGCATGGGCGCAGTGCGCGATTCGCATCGCGGCCGCGGCGCGCAGCGCGCGCTGATCGTCGCGCGGGTGCGCGCCGCGCTGGAGGCCGGCTGCGATTCGATCGTCAGCGAGACCGGCGATCCGATTGCCGACGAGCCGAACCCGTCGCTGCACAACCTGCAGCGCTGCGGGTTCGAACGGGTCGTGTCGCGGCTGAACTATGCGGCGCCGTCGCGCGCGTCGTCGGGATCTTCGGGCAGGGGTTCGCCGGCAGCCTCCACCAGCGCCGGCTGAATCCGCTGCGACGGGCTGACGCCGAGCGCCACCAGCTTCTCGACCTTGCTCGCGAGGCTGCCGCGGCCGCTGGTCAGCCGCGAGCGCGCGCGCTCGTAGCGCTCGGCGGCCGCATGCAGCTGCCGGCCGGCGGCGTCGAACTCGGCCAGGAATCCGGCGAATTTCTCGTACACCAGCCGGCCCTGCTCGATGATCGCGCGGGTGTTGCGGCTGATCTTGTCCTGCCGCCACAGGAACGAGACCAGCTTGAGCACGACCAGCAGCGTCGTCGGGCTGACGATCAGCACCTTGCGCTGGAACGCTTCCTGGAACAGCGACTCGTCGCCGCGGACGAGCGCAGCGAACGCGCCTTCGATCGGCACGAACATCAGCGTGAAGTCCGGCGTGTTCAGTCCGGCCAGCGATTCGTAGCTGCGCTCGGCCAGCCCGGTCATGTGCGCGCGCGCCGATGCCACGTGCGACTTCAGCGCGGCGTCGGCGTCGCCCGCGTGCTCGCAGCTGCAGTAACGCTCGTACGCGACCAGCGACACCTTGGCGTCGATGACCAGGTCGCGCCCCTCGGGCAGCCGCAGCACCGCATCGGGCCGCCGCCGACCGAGCTCGGCATCGTCGACGGTGAGCTGCACGTCGAATTCGCGGCCGCGCTCGAGCCCGGCCGACTCGAGCAGCCGCTCGAGAATCAGCTCGCCCCAGGCGCCTTGCAGCTGCGACTGCCCCTTCAGCGCATCGGTCAGGTTGCGCGCATCCTGCGACAGCTGGTGATTCATCGCCAGCAGCCGCTCGAGCTCGTGCTTCATCGCGAAGCGCTCGCGCGACTCGGCTGCATACGCATCGTCGACCTTGCGCTGGAACGCGTCGATCCGGTCGCGCAGCGGCGCCAGGATCTGCTCGAGACTGCTCGCGTTCTGCCGCGCGAACGTCGCCGATTTCTCGTCGAGCACCGCCTGCGCCAGATTGGCGAAACTGTCCTTCAGCTGTGCGTGCGCGGCGGCGAGCTGCTGCTCGAAGCGCCGGTTCGACTGCTCGGCCGCGTCGCACTGCGCCTGAGCCCGCGCGAGCCGCGCCGTCAGCTCGAGGTTCTCGCGCAGCAGCGTGTCGTGGCGCGCGCGCAGCGCGGTCTCGGCCGCGCTCGTGCGGTACAGCAGAAACAGCGCGACGGCGGCCACGCCGGCCAGCGCGACCAGCGCGATCAGGATCAGGGGTGCGGGCATTCGATCGGGTTCTCCAGCGCTGGGCGCCAACTGACGCGCGGACAGCGCGAAGGTTACCGCAGCGCGGCCGATCGCATTGCTGCGGATCCTGCGGCCGCCGGACGCCGGCGGGCGTTGCCGGAACCGACGGCCGCTGCAGTCTCGATCAGCGCTCGTCGCGCGGGGCGCCGTTGCCGCCGCGCTTGCGCCGCACCTTGTCCATCATCTGGCGCAGCCACGGATAGCGGCGCTCCAGATACCGGAGCCGACGCCGGATCGCAGGCACGTCGGCCGACAGCAGCACCAGCCCCGGGATCACGAACAGCCACCCCGGCATGATCGGCAGCACCAGTCCGGCCAGCCCGATCAGCACCAGCGTGGCGCCGCCGGCGACCCGTAGACCCTTCAGAACCGACTCGCGCACGCTTTCGTTTCCCTGCCGCGCTGCTCAACGCACCCGATCGGGGCGATGCAATCCCCGTTCCAGCAGCGCCGCCGCCCGCTCCGACGCCACCAGCACCAGCTTCATCATCGCGCGGGTCGCGCCGACGAACAGCTTGCGCACCGCACGCGCATCGAGCGCGTCGAAGTCGATCTCGCTGAGCACGACCGCGGGTGCGGCCTGGCCCTTGAAGCGGTAGACCGACTCGACCAGCAGCTCGCCGTCGCTGTAGAGCGGTTGCCCGAGCAGGTCGTAGCGGCCGGTGAACGCGCGCAGCGTGTGCGGCCCCAACCGCCCGGCCGACAGCAGCGCCGACGCGTCGCGGCCCCGAAAGCTGATGATCGCGATGTCGGCGCGCCGAAACCCCGCCGCCAGGCAATGCGTGACCGCTTCCTTCGTCGCATCGAGCGCGCCGCGCGGGTCGCGGTACGTGATCAGCTCGACGTCGCCGTCGTTCAGCGGGCCGCGCGCCTCGATCGCGACTTCCGGCGGCAGCAGCGGTTGCAGCATCGAGATCACTGCCCGCGGGCTGCGAAAGTTGCTGCGCGCGCGCAGCCGCACGAAGCCCGGCAGCGCGACCGGCTCGCGCGCATACAGGTTCTGCAACGGATCCTCGAGCCAGATCACCCGCGCGTGCGGCTCGGCGAGCGCGAGCACCTGATCGCGCCACGCCTCGGGGAAGTCCTGCCCCTCGTCGACGATCACCGTGTCGAACCGCCACTCCGGCCCGACCGGCAGCTTCGCGGCGCGTTCGACCAGCGCGTCGAACGCATCGGCGCGCGAGAAATCGGTCGACTGCCCCGCGGACCGCAGCCGCGCTTCGCACAACGCGTGGAACGTGTGGACCCGTGCGCCGCGATCGTCGCCGGAGCGCGCGCAGATCCGCGCGACGTGATCGGCGAGCGGGCGGTTGTAGCACACGTACAGCGCGCGCTTGCCGCGCGCGACCGCGTCGTCGAACTCGGCGAGCGCGAGCTGCGTCTTGCCCGAACCGGCGGTTCCGGTCACGCGCAACCGGAACGGCTCGAACTCGAGCTGCCGCGCCCAGAAAGCCAGCCCGCCGGCCACCCGCGTGACCGCGTCGCGGACTTGTCCGATCAGCGCTGCGACGTCGGGTTGCAGCTCGATCACGTCGCGCAGGAAGCGGTGGACCTGTTGCGCGGCGCGCTCGGGCGCGCCTTCGGGCAGCAGCGCGCGCACTGCCGCGGCGAGCTGGTCGCGCCGCGCCGCATCGACGATCCGCTCGGGTCCGAGCGCCGCCGTCGACGGGTTCGCGACCCGATGGTCGGGGCAGTACAGCAGGTGCTCGATCGCGACCGGCTCGATGCCCGGCCGGGCCGCGAGCTTCGCGCGCAGCTGCGCGGCCGTGCGCGCGAGCTGCACCGACACGTTGCGGCTGCGGTTCGGCAGCCGCTTGACCAGTCCGTCGGCGGTTTCGTCGAGAAAGCCGCTGACGACCTCGATCACGACCAGCGCGCCGGCGCGGTTGACGATCGCCAGATCGATCTGGCCGTGGATCGCATAGTCGCGCTCGGCGTTGGTCCAGTGCACGCCGTGATAGACGGTATATGCGTCCGACAGCCCCGCGGCCAGCCGCTCGAGCACGTCGAGGTGGCGGCGGGCCGCGCCGGTCGACTCGGCGTACTCGCGCCAGCCGTCGGGGAGGATTCGGGCCACGCGATCAGCTCGCGCCGTTGTCTTCGCCGGGCACGTCGGTTTCTTCGCCGAGCGTCTCGCGGATCCACAGCGACTTGACCGCGACCACGGTCGCCACCGTCAACGGCGCCGCGAACAGCAGCCCCGGGATTCCGAACAGCAGCGTGAACGCAATGATCGCGAACAGCGTCAGCGCCATCGGCAGGTCGACCATCCGGTGCGCGACGTACGGCGTGATCAGGTTGCTCTCGATCTGCTGCACGACGATGATCACCAGCGCTGCGTACAGCGCGGTGTTGAAGTCGACGCTGAGCGCGATCATCACTGCCGGAATTGCCGCCAGCCACGGGCCGATGAACGGGACGAACTCGAGCAGGCCCGCGAGCAGCCCGAGCGCGAACGCGGACGGCACGCCGACCAGCCACAGGCCGAGCGCAGTGAGCGCGCCGACCAGCCCCATTGCCATCAGCTGGCCGAGCAGCCACAGCCGCAGCGCCTGTCCGGTCGCATCGATCGTCCGCTCGGCGTTCGGCCGCGCGCCCTGGGGCAGCATGTGGATCAGCCCGTCGCGGTAC
>DATLGW010000589.1:0-5947 GCA_035540315.1 Burkholderiaceae bacterium
CCTCGGCCTTGGCCTCGGCGGGCAGCGGCGACCGCGCGCGACCGCGCTCGTGCTCGCCGCCGCCTTCGAGATCGACTTGCGCGACGACTTCCGGCGTCAGCGGCTTGTTCGGCGTGTGCGCATTGACCAGCACGACCTCGAGCCGCGGATCGGCCGGCGCGAAACGCACCGGCGACGGCGGCGCGAAGCGGATGAACATCACCGCGCCATGCACCAGCAGCGACAGGGCCAGCGCGAATGCGAGCGGGTCGCGCGAGAATTGCGCCCGTAGGAACTGCATCATCTGTCTGCGTTACAGCACGGCCTCGACCGGCTCGCCGGCGTCCTCGTCGGGAACCGGCTCGGCGGCGCCGACGTCGACGAAACGCGCCTGCACCGACAGCTCGAGCAGGTCGCACTCGAGCACGTCGACGACGATCCGGCGGCCCGGCGCAAGCAGCGGCACGTCGGCCAGCCGGAAATACAGCGGCGCCCGGGCCAGCCGCACCAGGTCGTCGCGCACCACCACCGCGTCGAAGCGGCGGGTGTCGTGCTGGCCGATCCAGCGCAGGCACCAGTAACGCTCCATCCGCTGCTGGAACTCGACGTACGCGGTGTACTTCGCGTCGAACTGCGAGATCACGGCGAACAGGTCCGCATCATGCCGCGAGAACGCCGGCGGCTCGCCGCGAACGACCGCCAGCAGTTGGCGCTGGTTCACCAGATCGACGTAGCGGCGCAGCGGCGACGTCGCCCAGCAGTACTGCGCGACCCCCAGCCCCTGGTGCGCCAGCGGATGCGTCGTCATCCGCACCCGGCCGTTGGCCTGCGAGCGGTAAATGCCGGGCACGTCGTGCTCGGCCAGCAGCCGGCCCCATTCGCTGTTCGCCAGGATCATCATTTCGGCGACGATCCGATCGAGCGGCGCGTCGCGCCGCCGCGGCACGATCCGCACGGTGTCGCCGTCGACGTGGAAATTGAAGTCCAGCCGGTGCCGCGGCTCGGGTTTGCCGCGCACGCGATCGCGCTCGGCCGACAGCGTCAGCGTCAGCCGCCACAACGCGCGCAGTGCATCGGCCTGCGGCAGCGGCGCCTGCGGATCCGCGAGCGACTGCTCGGTCACGACCGAATCGAGCGCGTCGTGGCGCAGGTTCGCATCGACGGTCAGCCGCTCGATGCGCGACTGACGCTGCAGGATGCGACCGGCCGGATCGAAGTCGACGTACAGCGAAAGCGCCGGCAGCTGCCGGCCGGCCGCCAGCGAGAACGTGTCGATCGGCTGCGGCGGCAGCATCGTGATCTTGCCGGCCGGCATGTACACGGTCGACATCCGCTCCCGCGCGATCCGATCGAGCGCGTCGCCGGGAGCCGATCCGAGCGCAGGCGCCGCGATGTGCACGCCCACCCGCACCGCGCCGTCGGCAAGCGGCTGCACCGACAGGCAATCGTCGATCTCGGTCGTGCTCGAATCGTCGATCGAGAATGCCGCGACCGGCGCAGCGGGAAGCGCCTGCAGCGACGCGGCATCGACGTCGGACCCGGCCTGGGGCGGAAATTCGGCGCCCGCCGGGAAGTGCTCGGCCAGGAACCGCTGCAGGTGCAATTCATGCTCGTCGGCGAACGCGCCCGCCTGCAGCAGCAGCTGCTCGCGGCTGCAGCGCGCCTCGGCGCACGCGCGCTCGAGCGCGCGGTATTCGACGCTGTTCTTGTCCGGACGCGCGAGCAGCCGCCCCGCTTCCCGCGCGATCGCCTCGGGCAGCTCGCCGGACCGCAGCGCGCGGCTGTAGTCGTCGACCCGCTGCTCCTGCTGCCGCTTGCGCTCGACCGCCGCCAGCGCTGCGCGCAGCGTCTCCGGCGGCGCCGGCTTGTAGCGGCCCTTGCCCTTGCGGTAGAAGTAGACCGGCGCGCCATGCAGCCGCATCAGCAGCGAGGCCGCCTCCACCGGCGTCGCCGCATGGCCGTAATACGCGTCGGCGAGCGCGGTGTAGTCGAACTCTTCCTGCGGCGCGCATTCCCACAGGAAATCGACGTCGATCTCCTCGGCCTGCCGCTGCGCCTGCTCGATCAGCTCGCCGGGCCCCGGTGCCGAGAACCGCAGCAACACGTTGGCGGCCTTGACCTTCGTGCGCTTGCCGCTGGCGGCTTCGACCTGCAGGCTCGTCTGTGCGTCCTGCAGCACGGTGCCGGCCTTGAAGCTGCCTTCTTCCTCGAACAGAACGTGATCGCTCGCCATCGGTGATCCGTCAGGATCGACCGATTATACGAGCCGCCCCACGACGCCCCGGGCGAGGGGAAACGCGTGGCGGACGAACGCGGGGCCGGTCACTCCTCCTCGGCCGGACGGTACGCCGCCTTCAGCTTGGCCTGCATCTGCGGCGGGGCCTCCTCGTAGCCGCGCAACTCGAGCGAGTAGCTGCCGTGCCCGCCGGTGATCGCCTTCAGCCGCCCCTGGAAGTCGTCTAGCTCCGCAAGCGGCGCGCGCGCAGTCATCGTGACCATTCCGCCGCGCGCAGTGCCGGTGCCCGAGATCTGGCCGCGCCGCGACGACAGCTCGCCGGCGACGCCGCCGATCGCGCTCTCGGGAACCGCGAGCTCGAGGTTCACGATCGGCTCGAGCACGATCGCACCGGCCTTCGATGCGGCATCGAGGAACGCCTTGCGCCCGGCGGTGATGAAAGCGATCTCCTTGCCGTCGACCGGGTGGGTCTTGCCGTCGTACACGGTGACCTTCACGTCGTGCACCGGGAAACCGGCCACTGCGCCGCTCTCGAGCGCCTGGCGCACGCCCTTCTCGACCGCCGGAATGAACACGTTCGGAATCGCGCCGCCCTTGACCTCGTCGGCGAACTCGAACCCGGATCCGCGCGGCAACGGCTCGACGCGCAGGTAGACCTCGCCGAACTGGCCGGCGCCCCCGCTCTGCTTCTTGTGCCGGTGATGGCCCTCGGCCGGCCGCGAGATCGTCTCGCGAAACGGGATCGTCGGAGGGTGCGCATCGAGCTCGAGCTTGTACTGCGAGCGGATCTTCTCGAGCACGCGCGAGATGTGCAGCTCGCCCAGACCGCGCACGACCGCCTCGTGCGTCGACGGATCGGTCTCGACGGTCAGGCTCGGATCCTCGACCGACAGCCGCCGCAGCACTTCCGACAGCTTCTGCTCGTCGCCGCGCTTCTTGACCCGCAGCGCCAAACCGTACACCGCATGCGGGATCGGCAGCGGCTTGAAGTGGATCACCGAGTCCTCGGGCGCATCGTGCAGCACCGCGTCGAATGCCAGGTCCTCGAGCTTCGCGATCGCGCAGATCTCGCCGGGACCCGCGGCGGTTATCGTCCGGTGCTCCTTGCCCTGCAGCAGCATCAGCTGGCCGACCCGCACCGGCTTGCGCGCCTCGCCGACGTAGACCGAGGTGTCGGGCGTCAGCGTGCCCTGGTGCACGCGCACCGTTCCGATCGTGCCGACGTACGGATCGATCTCGACCTTGAACACGTGCGCGATCACGTGGTCTTCCGCTTCCCGGCTCGGGACCATCGACTCGGCGCGATCGCGATCGCCGTCGGGCCAGCGCTCGAACAGCGGCGGATTCGCCTCCAGCGGATTGGGCGCGAGCCGCAGCACGAAATCGAGCAGCTGCGCAATCCCGGCGCCGGTGCGCGCCGACGTGAACAGCACCGGCACGATGTGCGCTTCGCGCAACGCCCGCTCGAACGCATCGTGCAGCTCGGTCGGCTCGATCGACTCGCCGCCGAGATAACGCTCGGTCAGCGCATCGTCGACCTCGACCACCTGCTCGACCAGCGCCTGGTGCGCCGACTGCACGTTGCCGACGTCGGTCGGCTTGTCCTCGGTCGAGAAGAAGCAGTCGACGACCTCGGTCGCGCCGGCGGCCGGCAGATTGATCGGCAGGCATTCGGCGCCCAGCGCGTTGCGCAGGTCCTCGAGCACCGCGCCCAGGTCGACCTGCTCGGCATCGATCCGGTTCACGACGACGAAGCGGCACAACCGCCGCGTCTGCGCCAGCACCGACAGCCGCGACGTGAACATCTCGACGCCGCTGGAGGCGTTGATCACCAGGCCGACCGCGTCGGCGGCGTCGAACGCGGCGAGCGCGCGCCCGGCGAAATCCGGCGAACCGGGCGTATCGAGCAGATGCACGCGGATGCCGTCGCGCTCGAAGTGCGTGCACGCAAGCTTCAGCGAATGCCCGTGCTGTTTTTCCAGCGGATCGTAGTCGCAGACCGTGCTGCCGCGCTCGATGCTGCCGGCCGCGGGAATCGCGCCGGCGGCCGCCAGCAGCGCCTCGATCAGCATCGTCTTGCCGCCGCCCGGGGGGCCGACGAATGCGACGGTACGCAGGTTGGCAACGGGATGCACGGGCATCGGCAGTCTCCTCCGCTGTGACGCGACGCGGCGCGCCGCCTTTCGTGCATTAGACCATCGGCGGCCGCGTTACCGGAAGCCCGCCCGCGCCGGGGGCAGCCCGAAGGAGGCTGCGCGTCCCGAGCCGTCGGTCGCACGCCCCGGACGCGCGACTCGGTCGGCCAAAAATTCGGTACGAACGGCCGCGGCCGGGCCTGCCGCAGCGCTACATCCGGATGCCGCCCGAAACTTCGATCACCGCGCCGTTGATGTAGCTGGCGTCGTCGGACGCGAGGAACGCGTAGACCGACGCGATCTCCTCGGGGCGACCCGGGCGGCCCAGCGGCACCGCGTCGACCATCTTCTGCATCACCGCCGGCGGGATCGTCTGCAGGATCGGCGTGCTGATGAAGCCCGGGCACACCGCGTTCACGCGGATCCCCTTCGGGCCGAGCTCGCGAGCCCAGGTCTTGGTGAACCCGATCAACCCCGCCTTGGTCGCCGCATAGTTGGTCTGCCCGAAGTTGCCGTACAGGCCGACGACCGACGACGCGTTCAGCACGACGCCGCCGCCCTGCTCGATCATCGTCAGCGCGACCGCCTGCGTGCATTCGAACACGCCCTTCAGGTTGACCGCGATCACCTGGTCGAACTGCGCATCGGTCATCTTGACCAGCCGCGCATCCTGCGTGATGCCGGCGTTGTTGACCAGCACGTCGATGCGGCTCCAGGTCTCGCGAGCGCGCCGCACCATCGCGTCGATCTGTTCGCGGTCGGTGACGTCGACGACCGCGCCGATCGCCTGCGCGCCGCCGGCGCGCAGCGACTCGACCGCGGCATGAACGCCATCGGCGCGACGATCGGCGACGACGACGCGCGCGCCCTCCGCGGCAAAGCGCTGCGCGGTCGCCAGCCCGATCCCCTGGGCCGCGCCGGTGATCACCGACACCCTGTCTTTCAGCTTCATCATGTTGGAGATTGCAAAGTGGAGGAGAGAAACGATCGCCCGTCGGGTGCAAGCGCGGCGCCGTTCACCGCAGCACAATGCCCGCGAACGCGAGCACGTCGTCGACCCGCTCGGCGAAGTCGGTCAGGCCGTGATCGCCGCCCTCGATGATCAGGTGGTTCGCGCCGGGATACGCGGCGACCATTTCGCGCCAGTCGAGCAGCTCGTCGCCGGTGGCGGCGATCAGCAGATAGCGCTGCGGATCCGTGATCTGCTCGACCTGCAACGCCTGCAGCTCGTCGACGTACTCGGGCAGAAACTCGAAGCGCGAAGACGGGTCGTGGTACATCGTGTGCGTGCCCACGCGCGCGGCCAGATCGCGCGCAGGCCGCACGGCCGGATTCAGCAGCACCGCGCGGCAGCCGTGACGCTCGGCGAGCCAGGTCGCATAGCAGCCGCCGAGCGAGCTGCCGATCAGCGTATCGGCCGCCGACAGCGCGAACTGCGTCTGCACGGTCTCGACCGCCTGCCGCGGCGACGGCGGCAGCGCCGGGCACGCAAATTCGGCGGCACGTCCGAGATCGCACATGCGCTGCGCGAGCAGCCGCGCCTTGAACGAGCGCGGCGACGAGCGGAAACCGTGCAGGTAGACGATCATCTTGCGGG
>DATLGW010000590.1:0-5209 GCA_035540315.1 Burkholderiaceae bacterium
GCCCGAGCCGCTGCTGCCAGTCGCGCCGTACGACATCGACGGCGTCGTCTACAAGGTCGATCGGCGCGACTGGCAGCAGCGGCTCGGGCAGGTCGGTCGCGCGCCGCGTTTCGCGATCGCGCACAAGTTCCCGGCCGAGGAGGCGCAGACCGAGCTGCTCGACATCGCGGTGCAGGTCGGGCGCACCGGCACGCTGACGCCGGTCGCGCGGCTCAGGCCGGTGTTCGTCGGCGGCGTGACCGTCACGAACGCGACGCTGCACAACGACGACGAGATCCGCCGCAAGGACGTGCGGATCGGCGACACCGTGATCGTTCGTCGCGCCGGCGACGTGATTCCGGAGATCGTCCGCACGGTGCCCGAGCTGCGTCCGCGCGATGCGCGGGAGTTCCGAATGCCCGACCAGTGTCCGGTCTGCGGCTCCGCAGTCGTACGCGAGGAGGGCGAGGCAGCCCACCGCTGCGTCGGCGGGCTCGTGTGCAAGGCACAGCGCACGCAGGCGCTGCTGCATTTCGCGCAGCGGCGCGCAATGGACATCCAGGGTTTGGGCGACCGGATCGTCGAGCAGCTGGTCGATCGGGATCTGGTGCACACGCCGGCAGACCTCTACCGCCTCGATGAGGCGACGCTGGCCGGGCTCGAGCGGATGGGTGAGAAGTCGGCGGCGCGGCTGAAGCAGTCGATCGACGCATCGAAAGCGACGACGCTCGAGCGGTTCGTCTTCGCGCTCGGAATTCGGCACGTCGGCGAGGAAATCGCGCGCTTGCTGGTGGCGCAGTTCGGCGACATCGACGCGATCCTGCAGGCCGACTGGAGCGGGCTGCTCGAGGCGAAGGCGGCGATCCAGAAGGAGAACGCACGTCGCGTTGCCCGCGGCGAGGCGCCCGAGCCGGTGCCGCTCGAGGGAATCGGGCCCGAGATCGTGCGCAGCATCGCGAGTTTCGCCGCGGAGACGCATAATCGGGACGTGATCGCGCGGCTGCGCCAGGCCGGCGTGCACTGGCCGCAGGGCGCAGCGCGGCAACCGGCGCGAACCGAGCTGGCCGGACGCAGCTTCGTCGTGACCGGCACGCTGCCCACGCTCAGCCGCGAGCAGGCTCAAGAGCTGATCCGCCGCTACGGCGGGTCGGTCGCCAGCTCGGTGTCCCGCAAGACCAGCTTCGTGGTGGCCGGCGACAATCCGGGCAGCAAGCTGGAGCGGGCGCGCGAGTTGCAGGTGCCGGTGATCGACGAGCAGACCCTTTTGAAGATGACAGGTGAGCATGGCTAACAAAGTGCGCAAGGCAGTCTTCCCGGTCGCCGGGCTCGGAACGCGTTTCCTGCCGGCAACGAAAGCGTCCCCGAAGGAGATGCTGCCGGTCGTCGACAAGCCGCTGATCCAGTACGCGGTCGAGGAAGCCGCCGACGCGGGCCTGACCGAGATGATCTTCATCACCGGCCGCGGCAAGCGCAGCATCGAGGACCACTTCGACAAGGCGTACGAGCTCGAGTCCGAGCTGGTCGCGCGCGGCAAGACGGCCCTGCTCGAGGCAGTCAAGGACGCCGTGCCGAAGGGAATCAATTGCGTGTACATCCGCCAGGCCGAGCCGCTGGGGCTCGGGCACGCGGTGCTGTGCGCGCGCCAGGTCGTCGGCGACGAGCCGTTCGCAGTGCTGCTGGCCGACGATCTGATGCGCCCGGCCGGCGACTCGCCGCCGGTGCTGCGGCAGATGGTCGACCTGTACCACAAGCACCATTCGAGCGTGCTGGCGGTGCAGGAAGTGCCGCGCGACGAAACCGCGTCGTACGGGATCGTGTCGAGCGCTCCGTGGGGCGAGCGCACCGAGCGGGTGACCGGAATCATCGAGAAGCCCAAGCCGGCGGAGGCGCCGACGACGCTGGCCGTGGTGGGACGTTACGTGCTGACGCCGTTGATCTTCAATCACCTCGCGAACATCCGCCCGGGCGCGGGCGGCGAGATCCAGCTGACCGACGCGCTGGCGAAGCTGGTCGCCGACGAGCCGGTGCTCGCGTACCGGTACATCGGGACCCGCTACGACTGCGGTTCCAAGATCGGCTATCTGCGCGCGACCGTCGAGCTCGGATTGCAGCATCCGGAGGTCGGCGGCGAGTTCGCCGAGTTCCTCAGGCAGCTGCGCGCCTGACGCGATGTACGCGATCATCGGCGGCAGCGGGCTGGCGAAGCTCGCCGACCTGCAGCTGAAGCGGCGCGAGGTGATGCGAACGCCGTACGGCGACCCGTCGTGCGCGCTGAGCTTCGGCGCGCTCGACGGCGCCGACGTCGTGTTCCTCGCCCGCCACGGCTACGGGCATACGATCGCGCCGCAGGACATCAACTACCGCGCGAACATCTGGGCGCTGCGCGAAGCCGGAGTCGCCGGCATCGTGTCGGTCGCCACCGTCGGCGGCATTCGCCAGGGGCTGCAGCCGGGCGATCTGGTGGTGCCCGATCAGATCATCGACTATACGGTCGGGCGCGCATCGACGTTCTTCGAGGGACCCGATTCGCCGGTCACGCACATCGACTTCACGCTGCCGTACAGCGACGACGTGCGCAGCCGGATCGCGCGCTGCGCGGCCGCGCTCGGCGAGCGCGTGATCGCCGGCGCGACCTACGGGTGCACGCAGGGGCCGCGGCTGGAGACTGCGGCGGAGATCAGGCGGATGGAGCGCGACGGCTGCGACCTGGTCGGCATGACCGGGATGCCTGAGGCAGCGCTCGCGCGCGAGCTCGATCTGCCGTATGCGACGATCGCGGTGGTCGCGAACCATGCGGCCGGCAAGGGCGACAGCGCGACCGCGATCTCGATCGAGCGGATCGGCAAGGTGCTCGACACCGCGATGATCCGCGTGCGCCGCATTCTTGCAGCCTTCGCCAAGCTCCCGGCGTCGCCGGCAGTGGCGCGCGCATCGACCGACGAGGAGACGAAGCGATGATCCGGCCCGTGCTGCGGATGGGCGACCCGCGGCTGCTGCGCGTCGCGCGGCCGGTCGAGCGCTTCGGCAGCCCCGACCTCGAGCAGTTGCTGCGCGACATGTTCGACACGATGGCCGATCGCGACGGCGCGGGACTGGCCGCGCCGCAGATCGGCGTCGATCTGCGGGTGGTGGTGTTCGGGTTCGAGCGCAACCGCCGCTATCCGAATGCCGAGCCGATTCCGCAGACCGTGCTGATCAATCCGACGATCGAGCCGCTCGGCGACGCGATCGACGAGGGCTGGGAGGGCTGCCTGTCGGTGCCGGGGATGCGCGGCTGGGTGCCGCGGTACGCGCGGATCCGCTATCGCGGCTTCGATGCGGCCGGCGCACCGATCGAGCGTGAAGCAAGCGGGTTCCATGCGCGCGTGGTGCAGCACGAGGTCGATCATCTGGACGGAATCCTGTACCCGCGCCGGATCCGCGACCTGACGCGGTTCGGCTTCATCGAGGAACTGTTCCCCGACGGCGGCGCACCGGACGACGATTGACCGGCGGCGCTCAGCGCTTCAGCGCTTCAGCGCCAGCGTCAGTCCGTCGCCCATCGGCACGATCGAGACCTGGAACCGGGAATCGGCGGCCAGCCGCGCATTGAAGTCGCGGATCGCCAGCGTCGTGTCGCCGCGGTCGGCCGGGTCGGCGACACGGCCGGCCCACAGCGTGTTGTCGATCGCGATCAGGCCGTGACGGCGCACCAGCGAAAAACAGCGCTCCAGATAGCCGCCGTAGTTCTGCTTGTCGGCATCGATCAGCGCGAAATCGAAGCGGCCGGCTTCGCCCGCCGCAATCAGCGCGTCGAGCGTCTCGAGCGCCGGCCCGAGCCGCAGCTCGATGCGACCGGCGACCTGCGCGCGCTGCCAGTATCGGCGGGCGACCGCGGTCGATTCGGCATCGACGTCGCAGCAGACGATGCGGGCCTGCGGCAGCGCCAGCGCGACCGCGAGCGAGCTGTAGCCGGTGAACGTTCCGATCTCCAGGCACCGGCGGGCGCCGATCGCCTGCACCAGCACCGACAGAAACTGCGCCTGCTCGGGCGCGAGCTGCATGCCGGCATCGGCGCGCGCCGCCGTCTCGGCGCGCAGCTCGGCCAGCAGCTCGGGCTCGCGCAGCGAGTTCTCGATCACGTAGCGGTGCAGCGCGTCTGCCAGGAAGCGGTTGGGCTTGCTCATCGGGGCCGATCGAACCGAAAATCGTCGACTTCAAAGCCGCAGGGTATCCGATGCTCGATCCGCAAGCCAGAGCGCTGCTCGACCTGATGAAGGAGCGGCGGGTGCCGCCGGTGGAGACGCTGACCCCCGCCGACGCGCGGCGCATGTACCGGGAGCGGCGCTTCTACACCCAGCCGGAGGCGCCGGAGGTCGGCGCGGTCGGCGACATCGACGTGCCCGGACCGGCCGGTGCGCTGCCGGTGCGCGGGTATCGACCGGCGGGCACCGCGTCCGATGCGCTGCTGCCTGCGCTCGTGTACTTCCACGGCGGCGGCTGGACGATCGGCGATCGCGATACGCACGACGTGCTGTGCCGGCAGCTGTGCAACGCGTCCGGCTGCGCGGTGTTTTCGGTCGATTATCGGCTCGGCCCCGAGCATCCGTTCCCGGCCGCGGTCGACGATGCGATCGCGGCTGTGCGCTGGATTGCGCGCAGCGCGTCGCAACTCCGGATCGATGCGGCACGTTTGGCGGTGGGCGGTGACAGCGCCGGCGGAAATCTGGCTGCGGTCGTGTCGCTCGTGATGCGGATGCGAGCGACGGCTGCCGGATCGCATTCCAGCTGCTTATCTATCCGTCGACCGACATGCGCTGCACGACCGGGTCGCACCGCGCGAACGGCGCCGGTTACCTGCTGACCCGCGAGTCGATCGCGTATTACCAGCGGAACTACACCGGCGAAACGCACGGCGTCGACGACTGGCGCGCTTCGCCGCTGCTCGCGTCCGACCATTCGCGGCTGCCGCCGGCATTCGTGCTGACGGCCGGTTTCGACCCGCTGCGCGACGAAGGCCGGATGTATGCCGACAGGCTGTCGGCCGCGGGCACGCCGGCGCAGTACGTTTGCTTCGAGCGCCAGATCCACGGCTTCATCACGATGGGCCGCATGATCGACGAGGCGACGACCGCAGTCGAAGTGTGCGCCTGCGTGCTGCGGCGCGCGCTCGGCTGAGCGGGCAGCGCGTTCGCGGCGGCGAAACGCCCCGCGGGCCGGGGCAAAAGAAAAAGGGCGCTGCCCGCTCAGC
>DATLGW010000591.1:0-1605 GCA_035540315.1 Burkholderiaceae bacterium
GGTGGGCAGTCGCCTCGAACCCCGCCCGCCGCAGCAGCGCCGGCTCGCCGACGCGATCGCCGGCACCGACGCCGCGCCCGACGCGTCCGAGCAGCCGCTCCACGACCGCGAGCGGCTGGCGCTGGACGTCGCGTTGAGCGCCTCTTCGAACGAGCGGCTGAAGCGGATGGACTTCGAATCGATGAGCGCCGAGGAGTACCGAGCCGCCGAGCGGCTTGCCGAGCGGCTGCCGGTGCTGGTCGAGCCGGTCGCCACGCGGCGCCAGGCTGCGGCGGCGCGCGGCGAGCTCGACCTGCGCGGCGTGCTCCGCCGCAGCGCGCGCGACCCCTACGGCGCGCTGCCGCCGCGGCGGCGACGGCGCGAACGGCTGCCGCCGCTGGTCGTGCTGTGCGACGTTTCTGGCTCGATGCAGCGTTATTCGCGGATGTTCCTGCATTGGGCCCACGCGCTGAGAGTTCACCACCCTGCGATCGAGACGCTGACGCTGGGGACGCGGCTGACCCGCATCACGCGGGCGCTCGCGCTGCGAGACCCCGACGCGGCGATGAAGGCGGCCGGCGACGAGGTCAGCGACTGGGCCGGCGGCACGCGGCTGGGCGAGTGCCTGCGGGATTTCAACCGGCACTGGGCGCGCCGGCTGCTGAATGCGCGCGCGGAGGTGCTGCTGCTGACCGATGGGCTCGAGCGCGACGACGTGTCGCTGCTATCGGTGCAGGCGCGCCGGCTGCGCAGCTTTGCCGCGCGGCTGATCTGGCTGAATCCGCTGCTGCGCTTCGACGGCTTCGAGCCCCGCGCCGCGGGGATCCAGGCACTGCTGCCGCACGTCGACGAGTTCCTGCCGGCGCACAATCTGAACAGTCTGGCCGATCTTGCGCGGCGGCTCGCCGACGCGCAACGCGACCGCCGCAACCCCATGGAGCGACATCGATGGAAATGACCGGTCAGCAGCGGATTGCTGCGGACGTGCCGACCACCTGGGCGGCACTGAACGATCCGGCAATCCTCAAGGACTGCATCGCCGGCTGCGAATCGATCGAACGGGTAGCCGACAACGAATACCTGCTGCAGCTCGCGGTGCGGATCGGACCGGTGAACGCGCGGTTCAAGAGCCGGCTGTTCCTCGAGAACCTGCAGCCCCCCGAGTCGTACACGATCCGTTTCGAAGGCCAGGGAGGCGCAGCCGGCTTCGGCAAGGGCAGCGCCGACGTGCGGCTGACCGACGATGCCGGCACGACGGTGCTCGATTACACGGCGCGCGCGCAGGTCGGCGGCAAGATCGCGCAGATCGGATCGCGCCTGGTCGATGCGAGCGCGCGCAAGATGGCCGAAGATTTCTTCGCCGCGTTCAACGCACGGGTCGCGCCGCCGTCGGTGTCGCCTGCCACGCCCCCGGCGCCCGCAGCCGTCGCATCCGGCGCTGCCACCGGCATCGGCGATCCGGCGCGTGCCGGAACGGCCGCCGGCGCAACCGCGGGGGCGCAAGCGGGTATCGCCCGTGCGGACAGCGACGCAGCGGCGGCATCGGCTGCGTCGGACGCGGCTGCCGGACCGCACGATCGTGCCGCCGACGCGATGCAGGCGCGACTCGGACCGGCCGCTGTCGGC
>DATLGW010000592.1:0-8308 GCA_035540315.1 Burkholderiaceae bacterium
GCGCGAGCATGCGCGCCGCGCGCGATCGCGCCGTGGAGCTGCTCGATAAGGTCGGCATCGCGTCGGCGTCGCAGCGGTTGAGCCAATATCCGCACCAGCTGTCGGGCGGGCTGCGCCAGCGCGTGATGATCGCGATGGCGCTGATGTGCGGGCCCGAGCTGCTGATTGCCGACGAGCCGAGCACGGCACTAGACGTGACGATCCAGGCGCAGATCCTGAGACTGCTCGCGCAGCTGCAGCGCGAGCTCGGCATCGCGATGGTGCTGATCACGCACGATCTCGGCGTGGTCGCCCGGATCGCCGATCGCGTCGCGGTGATGTATGCCGGCGAGATCGTCGAGGAGGGATCGGCCGCGGCGCTGTTCGATCGGCCGCGGCATCCGTACACGCAGGGGCTGCTGCGCTGCATCCCGGTGCCGGGGCGAACTGTGCGCGGCGGCGAGCTCGGCACGATTCCCGGCGTGGTGCCGTCGCTGATCGGCGAGATCCGCGGCTGCGGCTTTCGCGACCGCTGCGCGCACGCACGCAGCGGCTGCGAGTCCGACGTGCCGGTCCGCTCGGCCGCCAGCGGGCAGCGCTGGCGCTGCGTGCTCGACGAGGCGGCGCTCGCCGCATCCGCCGCATGACGGTGCTGCTCGAAACGCGCGGGCTGACCCGCAGCTTCAGCGTGAACGCCGGCCTGTTCCGGCCGCGGCGCACGCTGCACGCGGTCAACGGGGTGGACCTGACGCTGCATCAGGGCGAGGTGCTCGGCATCGTCGGCGAGTCCGGTTGCGGCAAGACGACGCTGGCGCGGATGCTGCTCGGGCTGACGGCGCCGTCGTCGGGCCGGATCCTGCTCGGCGGCCGCGACCTCGCGACGCTCGACCGCCGCGCGATCGCGCGCCGCGTGCAACCGGTCTTCCAGGACCCGTATTCGTCGCTGAACCCGCGGCGCAGCATCGCGTCGATCGTGTCGTTGCCGCTGGACGTGCACCGGATCGGCACGGCCGCCGAGCGCAGGCGCCGCGCGATCGACATGCTCGAGCGGGTCGGGCTGCCGGCGCGCTTCGCCGACAACACGCCGGCGCAGCTGTCGGGCGGCCAGCGGCAGCGGGTCGCGATCGCTCGCGCGCTGGTGATGCGTCCCGAGATCGTGATCTGCGACGAGCCGACGTCGGCGCTCGACGTATCGGTGCAATCGCAGATCCTGAACCTGCTGCTCGAGCTGCGCCGCGACTTCGGGTTGACCTACGTGTTCATCAGCCACAACCTTGCGGTCGTCGAACATCTGGCCTCGCGGGTCGCCGTGATGTACCTCGGCCGCATCGTCGAGCAGACCGACACCGCGGCGCTGTTCTCGATGCCGCGGCATCCGTACACGCAGGCGCTGCTCGCATCGGTGCTGACGCCGCAGCCGGGGCTCGGCATTCCCGACACCGGGCTGGGCATCACGTTCCCCGATCCGCTGAACCCGCCGGCCGGCTGCGCGTTCCACCCGCGCTGCGCGCGCCGGTTTGCCGATTGCGACCGCATCGCGCCGATGCTGATCCCCGGCGCCCGAGGCGCAGTCGCCTGCCACCTGCACTCGAACCACAGGACCGCACCGACATGACCCGAGCCGCCGCCATAACCCGCGCCGAGCGCCACTTCGACTCAGGCGAGTTCCGCGAGACGCTCGCGCGCCGGATCGCGATCCCGACCGAAAGCCAGAACCCCGAGCGGTTGCCGGTGCTGAGCGATTACCTGGAACGCGAGATGCGGCCTGCGTTCGAGGCGATGGGATTCGAGTGCCGTACGCTCGAGAACCCCAAGGGGGCTGCGCCGTTCCTGTTCGCGCAGCGCATCGAGGAACCGCGCGCGCCGACCGTGTTCGGCTACGGCCACGGCGACGTGATCCGAGGGCTGGAGCGCGAGTGGCACGAAGGGCTGTCGCCGTGGCAGCTGACCGAGCGGGATGCCCGCTGGTATGGCCGCGGCATTGCCGACAACAAAGGGCAGCATTCGATCAACATGCAGGCGCTCGCGAACGTGCTTGCCGAGCGCGGCCGGCTCGGGTTCAACGCGAAATTCCTGATCGAAATGGGCGAGGAGACCGGATCGCGCGGCCTGCGCGAGATCTGCGATGCGAACCGGGAGCTGTTCGCCGCCGACCTGCTGATCGCGTCGGACGGGCCGCGGCTGCGTCCCGAGCGCCCGACGCTTTTCCTCGGCTCGCGCGGCAGCCTGAATTTCGATCTGACGATCGAGGCGCGTGCCGGCGGCCATCACTCGGGCAACTGGGGCGGGCTGATATCCAATCCAGGCATCCAGCTGGCGCATGCGATCGCCAGCATCACGTCCCCGACCGGTCAGATCCGAATCCCGGAGTGGGTGCCCGACGCGCTGCCGGCGTCGGTGCGGCGCGTGCTCGCCGACTGCGAGGTCGACGGCGGCGACGACGGACCGCAGGTCGAACCGTGGTGGGGCGAGCCGGGACTGACGCCGGCCGAGCGCGTGTACGGCTGGTGCTCGTTCGAGGTGCTCGCGTTTCGCACCGGCAATCCGGACACGCCGGTCAACGCGATCCCGCCGCGCGCGTGGGCGCGCTGCCAGCTGCGCTTCGTCGTCGGAATCGACTCGTCGCGGATCCTGCCCGCGCTGCGCCGGCATCTCGACCGCCACGGATTTCCGATGGTGCAAGTCGCCGCCACTCGCGAGGAGATGTTCCACGCGACGCGGATCGATCCGGACGACCCCTGGGTGCAGTGGGCGGCCGCATCGCTCGAGCGCACGACCGGAAAGAAGCCGGCGATCCTGCCGAACCTCGGCGGCTCGCTGCCGAACGACATCTTCACCGACGTGCTGGGCCTGCGCACCGTCTGGGTCCCGCATTCGTATGCCGGCTGCTCGCAACATGCGCCGAACGAGCATCTGCCGCCGGCGCTGCTGCGCGAGGGGCTGACGGTGATGACCGGTCTGTACTGGGACCTGGGGGAGCCGGCGACGCCGAAGCGCTGACGAGTCCGGCAATCGCGGCGTGTCCCGGACAGCCGCACGGGTCACGCCGGCGCCTGTCGATTTCCGCTGCCGCCGTTCGACGTGCAGTCAGGCGAGCCTTGCCGCTCGTTCCGAATCGATCTGGAGATCAGGACATGAACTACGTCGACGGGTTCGTTGCCGCGGTACCGACCGCGAACCGGGAAATCTATCGAAAGCATGCCGAGGCGGCTGCGGTCGTGTTCAAGGAGCACGGCGCGCTGGCGCTCGTCGAGTGCTGGGGGGACGATGTGCCCGACGGAAAGCTGACGTCGTTCCCGATGGCAGTCAAACGAAAAGACGACGAGACCGTCGTGTTCGCATGGATCGTCTGGCCGTCGCGGCAGGTGCGCGACGAGGCTCACAAGAAAGTGATGGCGGACCCGCGAATGCACCCCGAGAACAATCCGATGCCGTTCGACGGCAAGCGGATGATCTACGGCGGCTTCGAGGTGATCGTGGACGCGTGACGGATCGGCGAGTCGGGTCTTTCCGGCGAAGTCCCGTCAGGGTAGTGGCGTTCAGGCCACCGGAGTCCTCCCTTGTGGACAGCCCCAGTCGGGAAATTCCGAAGTTACAAGCGGCCGGTATCGGCGTACCTTGGCACCCGAGTCTCCTCCTCCTCTCCTTGGAGGATTGCGCGGAGCGTCCCGGATCGGTCCGAGCGCTCCGCGTTTTCTTTTCCGGCGATTCGCGGCTCAGTCCATGAACGGACGCAGCACCCGCCAGTAGTCGACCGGCATCAGCCGCTCCAGCAGCGATGCGATCCGCGCATCGGAGCCGACGACGACGCGCGACGCGTCCCGCTCGATCGCCCGCACGATGATCTGCGCCGCGCGCTCCGGCCGCATTCGCAGCCGCTGCTCGGTCCGGCGGCGCTTGCGCTCGACTTCGTCCGCCGAGGCGCCGGCCGGCGTGCGCGCGCTGCGGGCGATCGCCGTCGCGACTCCGCCCGGATGCACGACCAGCACGCCGACCCCGGATCCGTCGAGCTCGTGTCGCAGCGCGTTTGAAAAGCCGCGCACTGCGAACTTGCTGGCGCAGTACGCGGTGTGACCCGCCGGTGCGACCAGCCCCAGCACGCTCGAGATGTTGACGATCCGTGCCGCATCGCGCTCGCGCAGCAACGGCAGGAACGCCCGCGTCATCCGCACCACGGCGTTGAAGTTGATCTCCATCAGCCAATCGAAGTCGGTCTCGGCCACCTGCTCGAACGTGCCGCCGAGCGCGACGCCGGCGTTGTTGACCAGCAGGTCCACGCCGCCATGGTCGGCTCGCACCGCAGCAGGCAAAACGCGCACGGCGTCGCGATCGGCCACGTCGAGCCGATACATCGTGGCTCGGATTCCGGCCTGTGCCGCCTGGTCCGCGGCTGCAACCAGCGCGCTGTCGTCGATGTCGACCAGCGCCAGGTGGCAGCCGCGCTGCGCAAGCGCCAGTGCGATCGCGCGCCCGAGGCCGCCCGCAGCGCCGGTGACGACGGCAACGCGATCGCCCAGCTTCACGGCAGCGCGCCCCGCCCGCCGAACCGCAGCACGCCATCGGCGATCCGGCCGTAGCGGATCGTCAGCAGGTCCCGCAGATAGTTCTGGTGGACTTGCCACGGCTGGCGCGTTCCCTGTTTCGGAAGCGAGTCGATTGCGCGCTGCACGTAGCCGGAGGTGAACGACAGGAACGGCTCGCAAGCCACGTCCGGCTGTCGTCGCGGCACGGCGATCGCATGGCCGTGCCGGTCCATGTAGCGAAGCAGCCGGCACACGTAATCGGCCGTCAGGTCGGCCTTCAGCGTCCACGATGCGTTGGTGTAGCCGAACGTCATCGCCAGGTTCGGGACATCGGACAACATCATTCCCTTGTAGGCCATCGCCTCCGCGGGCCGCACCGGCGCTGCGTCGACCGTCAGCGAGATATCGCCCAGCACGTTGAGCTCGAGCCCCGTGGCCATCACGACCAGGTCGGCCTCGAGCGTCCGACCCGACTCGAGCAAGATTCCCGACGGGACGAAGCGGCGGATGCGGTCGGTGACGACGCGGGCGCGGCCTTCGCGGATCGCGCGGAACAAGTCGCCGTCCGGCGCCACGCACAGCCGCTGATCCCACGGCGCATAGCGCGGGGAGAAATGCGTGGCGACTTCGAAGCCGGGGCCGAGCTGGCGCGCCGCGAAGCGCAGCAGCCGCTTTCGGAAGAAGTCCGGCCAGCGTCGCGCCAGGCGAAAGAAGAACATCTGCAAGGCGACGTTTTTCCAGCGCGTGGCCGAATAGGCCCAGCGCTGCGGCAGCCAGCGGCGAAGGCGGTGGGCGATCCGGTCCTCGGCCGGCAGCGCGACGACGTAGCTCGGAGAACGCTGCAGCATCACGACGTCCGCCGCAGTGCCGGCCATCGCCGGCACGATCGTGACCGCCGTCGCGCCGCTGCCGATCACGACGACCCGCTTGCCGGCGTAGTCGAGGTCCTCCGGCCAGAACTGCGGCAGCACGATGCGCCCGCGAAAGTCTTGCTCGCCTTCGAAGACCGGCCGGTACGCTCGGTCGTACCGGTAATAGCCGCTGCACAGATACAGGAAGCGGCACCGGAGCGCCGTGCGCTGCCGGCTCGCGACATGCTCGATCGACACGTCCCAGCACGCGTCCCGGCTCGACCAGGCCGCGGCGACGACCTTGTGCCCGAACCGGATCCGCCGATCGATGCCGGCATCGCGCGCAGTGCTTCGGATGTAATCGCGGATGGAAGCGCCGTCGGCGATCGCCTTGCCGTCCGGCCACGGTCTGAACGAGTATCCGAGCGTGTACATGTCGGAGTCGCTGCGAACGCCCGGATAGCGGAACAGATCCCAGGTGCCGCCGATCGTCTCGCGCGCCTCGACGATCGCGTAATGCTTGCCGGCGCACAGCCGCTGCAGATGGTGCGCCGCGCCGATGCCCGACAACCCGGCGCCGACGATCAGCACGTCGAGCGGCTCTGCGTCGGTGGCTGCGTCACCGGCCATCGCTCTTCCCATCCCGGTCGAAGTCCGACATTATCGCTTGGCGATTCGCGACCGTTCCACCGTGCTCAATCCGGATTCGAAGCTGACGCAACTGCTGACCGCGCCGACGCGCCCCGGGCGCGTCGTGTGGATCGGTCTTCGCGCCGCGCGGCGCGCGCCGGTCCGCGCGGTCGAGGCCGCAGTCGCCGAAGCGGACAGCGGTCTGCTCGGCGATCACTACGGAAGGCGGCACGGAAGCCGCCAGGTCACGCTGGTTCAGGCGGAGGACCTGGCGGCGATCGCGAGCTATCTGGGACAGCGCGAAGTGGACCCTGCGCTGCTTCGGCGAAACATCGTGACCCAAGGGATCAACCTGCGTGCGCTGAAGGGCAGGCGATTCCGGATCGGCAGCGTCGTGCTCGAGCACACCGGCGAATGTCATCCGTGCTCGCGGCTCGAGGAGGCGCTCGGCACCGGAGGCTACAACGCAGTGCGCGGTCACGGAGGCATCACGGCGCGCGTGCTGTCCGGGGGCGAATTGAGAATTGGCGAGGAGGTCGAAGCCACATGAAGATCGCTGCGGCGATGCTGATCGTGTCGGCTGTGCCGTGGATCGCGTCGTGTGCCGGTGCGGCACGCGCGGTGGACGCGGCGGATCGCGGCTCCGCCGAGTTCGCTGTCCGCGTCCCGTACGGCGGCGTGAACCTGACTCGAGAGCAGGCGGCGGAGGCGCTGGATCGACAGGCACGCGCCCGGTGCGGCACCGGCTATTCGCGCGTGCGCGAAGTCAGCAGCCCGCGCATCACCATTTCCGGAACGCCGAACGGAGATGCGGATCTGATCTGGTGGGTGCGCTGCACGTGAGTCCACGATGGACGAACTCCTCGTTCGCATGGGGCCGCAGAAGTTCCAGAGCGTGTCCGACGACAGCCGGATGCGCACCCGGCAGCTGATCGTCGATTTCGTCTGCGCTCAGACCGGCGCCCCGTGCTACTACGCCGGGCGCGATGTGCGGACCGCTCACACCGGCCTGAAAATCACCGAGGAGGACTGGAATCGTTTCGTCACGACCTTCGTGGCCGTGATGAACGACTTCCGAGTGCCTGAACGGGCGCAGCAGGATCTGGCGGCGCTCCTGCTGCCGGCGAAGGATCAGATCGTGCTGAAGTAGCGACTGCGGCTGGCGGCACCCCACGGGCGCATGCGCTCGACGATCATCCCTTGCAGTAGCCCTTGCCGGCACAAATCAGCTCCGTGCGCGTGTGCCTGGGCCGCTTCGCCACCGGTATATTGCGCTGCCGGGCGATCAACTGCGCTTCGGCGCAGACCGAACAAGGGGCTTGCGCATCGCGCGACCCCTGTAGCTCGGCAGGATCTGGGTTGAGATAGATGGTGGAGCCGGCGGGAATCGAACCCGCGTCCGCAAGTCTTCCGCAGTCAGTTCTACATGCTTAGCGCAGTCTTTGTTTTCTCGCCGCCCATATGCCGACGCGCAGGCTCATGGAACGGCCAGTCACCTTGGTTCTAGCTCCGCGCCAAGTGACCCGACGCGGCACGATCCGATGTGAATGACGCTGCAGCCTCTTGCGAGGCCCGGGCCATCGGCAACCCGGTGCAGCGGCTTAGGCCTTAAGCGGCCAGAGCGAAACGCTCGTCGTTGGCGTTTGTGGTTTTCTCGTGGATTTACGAGGAAACGAGAATCCTCGGCATGCACTGATCTGCTTCAATACCCACGTCGAAACCAAGTCGGCCCCGGTCTCAACACTTGCAATTATACCGCAAGTGCCGGTTTCAGCGAAGGTTTTTGGCTTCGTCGCCGTCACCGGGCGCGCGCCTCGGCCTCGATCGTGAAATAGGTCTGCCCGGGCGGCTTCTTGTCCCCGGGCTCCTCGACGCGCGCAGGCCCGAGCGGCAGGCGGTTCGCGGCGATGCCGCCGCGTTCGATCAGGAAGTTCCTGGTCACTGCCGCCCGGTGCAACGCGAGCGTTCGCAGGTCCTGGATCGTGACCGGCATGCCTTGCGCGAGCAGCGTCTCCATCTGCTCGACGCCGATCGTCGCGGCCGCGGGTCCCGGAGGCTTCGGCGTGTCCGTCATCAGCTGGTTGTACAGCTGCGCGACCAGCGCGGCGCGCTCCTCGGCGGTCAGCTCGATCTGCTCGAGCGGCGGGGGCTTGACGCCCTGCGCCTGCAACTGCGCCTGCCGCGCGCGCAGCAGCTCGAGCTCCAGCGCCTGGCGCTGCAGCGCCTGCCGGTCGACGACGACGTCGGCGAATCCCTCGACCCGCAGCGTCAGCCCCGGCCGCTCGCGCAGCGCCCGCGCCAGCGCCCGAAACGGCGCGGTCACGA
>DATLGW010000593.1:0-5062 GCA_035540315.1 Burkholderiaceae bacterium
GTACACCTCCGGGAAGTCGCGCGGGTACTTCGCCATCGCCTGCGCAAGCGATTGGCCGGCCACGACGTCGCTGCGCACCGCGGCGAGCGCGGTGATCGGCGGCCGGTTGCGCGACGCGGACCTGGCGCTGGCGACTCGGCAGCTCGCGAGCCTGCTGTCGGCGCGGTTGCCGCTGGAGCGCGCGCTCGGCGCCGTCGTGCAGCAGGCCGACCGCTCGATCGTGCGCGACCGCTTCGCCGCGGTGCGCAGCGACGTCGTGGCCGGCCAATCGCTTGCGCAGGCGATGGCGAAGTACCCGCGCGACTTCCCGGAGGTGTACCGCGCGCTGGTGACGGCCGGCGAGCAGTCGGGCGACCTGGGGCTGGTGATGTCCCGGCTCGCCGATTACGTCGAGTCGCGCACGGCGCTGACGCAGCGCGTGCAGCTCGCCTTCACCTATCCGGCGATCGTCACGCTGGTTGCGCTGGGGGTCGTCGTCGCGCTGCTGACCTACGTCGTGCCGCAGGTCGTGGGGGTGTTTCAGCAGACGCGTCAGCAGCTGCCGTGGCTGACGGTCGCACTGATCGCGACGTCGGCGTTCATCCGCAACTGGGGCTGGCTGATCGCGGTTGCAGCGGTTGCCGGGGTCATCGGCTGGCGCTTCGCGGTGCGGGGTCCGGCATTCCGGCTGGCCTGGCACCGGCGCCAGCTGTCGCTGCCGCTGTTCGGCCGGCTGATCCGCGGCGTGAACACCGCCCGCTTCGCCTCGACGCTGGCGATCCTGACCAGCAGCGGCGTGCCGCTGATCCGCGCGCTCGAGGCGGGCGCGCAGACGCTGGGCAACGACTCGCTGCGAGCGAATGTCGCCGACGCGATCGCGCGCGTGCGCGAGGGTGCGCCGCTGTCGCGCGCGCTGGCGGCCGGCAAACAGTTCCCGCCGGTGATGATCCACATGATCGCCAGCGGCGAAGCGACCGGGGAGCTGCCGGAGATGCTCGAGCGGTCGGCCACGACGCTGGCGCAGGAAGTCGAGCGCCGGACGCTGACGCTGACCAGCCTGCTCGAGCCGGTGCTGATCCTGATCATGGGCGCGATCGTGCTGATGATCGTGCTCGCGGTACTATTGCCGATCATCGAGATCAATCAGCTGGTCAAGTAGGTACGAAATGGCCTGGTTCTGGCGCCTCAGACTGCTCTTCAAGCGATTCGGCCGCGACGCGCTCGTGCTGCTGTTCGCGCTTCGCCACCCGTCGACGCCGCGCTCGGTGAAGCTCGGCGTCGCGCTGATGGCGCTGTACCTGGTGAGCCCGATCGATCTGATCCCGGACTTCCTGGTGCTGCTCGGGATCACCGACGACGTCGCGCTGCTGGCCATCGGCGTGCCGGTCCTGTTGCGGCGGCTGCCACTGGATGCCTATGCGGCCGCGTCGGCGCGCGTCGACGCGCTGTTGCGTCGTTGGGGAATGTCGCGGGCGGCTGGGTAGGTCGGCCCCGGCACCCGCCTTTCAAGGGGCCGGATTCGTAATCCGCCGGTGCACCGCCTCGATCGCCGCGAGCGTCTCGTCGTCCAGCCGGGTGTCGTACGCATCGACGATCTCGTCGAGCTGCGCGACCGTGTTCGCGCCGACGATCGTGCTGCCGACGTGGCGGTTGTGGAACGCGAACGCGAGCGCCATCTGCGTCGGCGTCAGGTGCGCTTTCTCGGCGATCTTCCGGTACAGCGCCGTGGCCTCGTCGATCCGCGGGTCGCGGTAGCGCGGCCAGCGATCGCCGAACAGCGTCAGGCGCGCGCCCGGCGGACGCGCGCCGTTCAGGTACTTGCCGGTGAGGAATCCGAACGCGAGCGGGCTGTAGCCGAGCAGCGTGACCGACTCGCGGAAGCATGCCTCGGCCAGGCCGCTCTCGAACTCGCGCGACAGCAGGTTGTACACGTTCTGGATCGACACGATCCGCGGCAGGTCGAACCGCTCCGACAGCTTGACGAATTCGCACACGCCCCACGGCGTCTCGTTCGACACGCCGACGTGCCGGATCTTGCCGTCGCGGATCAGCTGCGCGATCGCCTCGAGCTGTTCCTGGGCCGAAACCGCCGAGCGCTCCTGCGCAGGCTCGAAACGCGACAGACCGAACATCGGCACGTTGCGCGCCGGCCAATGGATCTGGTACAGGTCGACGTAATCGGTGCGGAGCCGCTTCAGGCTCGCTTCGCAGGCGAAGACCACGTCGCGCTTGGACAGCGCAGGCAGTCCTTCGCGCAGGCCGCTGCGAATCCACGCGGTCGCGCGGCCGGGACCGGCGACCTTGGTGGCAATCACGACGCGGTCGCGGCGCTGATGCGCCAGCCAGTTGCCGACGATCGTCTCGGTTGCGCCGTAGGTCGATTCCGACACTGGAATCGGATAGATCTCGGCGGTGTCGATGAAATCGATGCCGCGCTCGAGCGCCCGATCGAGCTGCGAATGCGCTTGCGCCTCGGTCGCCTGCTGGCCCCAGGTCATCGTGCCGAGACAGACCCGAGACACCTCGAGGTCGCTGCGGCCGAGCTTGATGCGATCCATCGGAGGTCCTGCAGTGCGCCGATCGTATGAAACTCGATTCTACGACGCCGTCACAACCGCAGCGGGGCTGCGTAGCCGGTCAGCTCGAGGTATCCGCGTCCGATCTCGCGCCCTGCTTCGTGCACGACGACCGCGCCTTCCCAATAGATCGTCCCGGTGCTCGAACGGGCATCGAGCTCCTGGTCGTCGAACAGCGGCGCGAGCTCGAGCACGCGGTCCGCGACCTGCAGCCGCATCGCCACCGGATAGAGCGCGCCGCTGCGCGGCGAGCGCCAGTGGCGCAGCGGCGCGAACACCGGAGCTGCGTCGAACGTGCTGCCGTCGGGCCGTTGCCAGCGCGCAGTCGACCACAGCGGCGCAGCCTGCGGCTCGGCGTCGCGCAGCCGGATCCGGAACGCCATCAGCGCCGAGCCGTCGTCCAGGTTCAGCCCGACCCAATCCCATCCGGATGCGCGCTCGTCCAGGATCTCGCTCGACCACTCATGATCGAACCAGCCGCGGCCGGTCACGCTGCGCTCGCCGTTGCCGGTCCGCATCCGCCCCATCACCGCAAGGTGGGGGCGGCTGTAGTAGTAGCTTGCCTGCTCGGGGCGCGGACCCTTGCGCGAGAATCCCGCGTCGCCCTGCAGCAGCGGCGGGCGGTCCGGCTGCAGTTGCAGGTCGAGCGCGAACTCCGGTGCGGTGATCAGCGCGCGATAGCGATCGTTGCCGGCGTTGCGCACCAGCTGCCACGGGTCGATCCAGATCCGGGTGTCGCCCTCGGCTGCGCCGGCCAATCCCAGCGCGGTGCGGGCCGCCCGCTGCGCGTGCAGCAGCCGACCGCGCGACGGCAGCGCCAGCGCCGCATGCGCCAGGATCAGCTGATGCGGGGCGAACCGGCTCGGGTTCGCGTCGGAGTGCGTGGTCCGGGCCCGGAAGAACGTGACCTGGAACCCGGCGTCGCGCTCGAGCCAGCCGGTCAGATACCACCATTCGATCCGGAACTCGGGATGCGAGCCATGGTCGGCCGGAAAACGCAGCGGCACCCCGGCCCGCACCGGCGGATATCGGATCGCGTCCGCGGTTGCTCCCGCAGCGTCGCGCGCACTTGGAGCAGCCGGACTCGGCGTCGCCGCGACGCGGTTGGCGAGCGGCAAAGCGGCGAGCGCCGCAGCGAGCCGGCGTCGGCGTGCGCGCATCACCAATCCTGCCGCACCGCGCGAACCGGATCGTCGCCGGTTGCGCTGCGCGCGGCGATGACGGCGGCCAGCGTCGCTGATGCGACCAGCACTGCGGCGCTGCCCAGCAGCAGGTCGGCAGGCCAAACCGCATCCATCGTCCAGTGGAACGACTGCGGGTTCACGCGCCGGATCAGCACCAGCCCGATCAGCGTGCCCAGCGCGCCGCCCCATGCGACCGCGACCGCGACGCTGCCGGCGGCCTCGAGCGCGACCTGGCGCGCGATCTGGGCACGCGTGAACCCGAAATGCCGCAGCATGCCGAATTCGCGCGCCCGCGCCAGCGCTTCGCCGGCAAACGTCGCAGCGACCCCGAACAGCGCGACCAGAATCGCCATTGCTTCCAGCGCGTAGGTCACCGCGAAGCTGCGATCGAAGATCCGCAGCGACAGCGCGCGGATGTCCGCGGCCGAGCGCAGTTCGGCGTCGCGCAGCTGCGGCACGCGCTGCAGCGCCTGTTCGACCACCGCGTCGAGCCGCACGCCGTCGTCGAGCCACAGCGCGGCCTCCGAGATCGTCTGATCTCCGGTGAGGCGGCGGTAGTCGGCGCGATCGATGACGACTGCCCCGTGCTGGCGCGCATAGTCCCGCCACACGGCCGCGACGACGAACGCTTGCTCGCGCTGCGCCGCCGCCGGCAACGGCAGATCGACCCGCCGTCCCGGCACCCAGCCGTAGCCGTCGGCCATCGCTTCGGACACGTACAGCGGCACGGCGCCGTGGGGCACCTGCGAAACGGTACCGGTGATCGGAAGCTGGCGCTGGATTGCGCCAGCGTCGAGGTCGCGCGCGATCAGCGTGACCGGCGGACGGGCCGGGTCGAGCGTCAGCTCGGTGGCCCGCGCGAGCTGCATCCGCGTGATGCCCTGCAGCGACTGCAGCGCGTGCAGCGTTTGCGCGTCGAAGCCGCCGCTCAGCGCCGCCGGCGCGCGCGCATACAGATCGGCCGGCAGCACCCGGTCGAGCCACTGATCGACCGACGTGCGAAAGCTCGTGACCATGAACACCATTGCCGACGCGAGCGCGAAGCTCGCGACGACGCCCGCGAGCGCGGCCGACACGGCGCCGGGCGATGCGGCGATCTGCGTCAGCGCGAGCCACGCCGGGGGCATCCGCCAGGCGCGTGTGCCGAGCAGGGCCTGCAGCGTCGCGCCGCACCATGCAGTCAGCGCCGGCACGCAGGCGATGCCGGCGAACAGCCACGCAGCGATCGCCAGGTACGCCGGGATCGGCAGGCCGGCGATCGGCGGCATCGCCAGCAGTGCGGCGCCGCCGATTGCGAGCGCCGCGGCCAGCCGGATCGGCGGG
>DATLGW010000594.1:0-1894 GCA_035540315.1 Burkholderiaceae bacterium
AGCGCGGACTGCTGGTGATGGGACCCGACGAAGGCTCGGGGCAGTACGCGATCCGGCTGCCGGTCGAGGGCTGACCGCGGACAGCGGCCGTGACGACGCGCTCGGCTTGAGCGCGCGGGCGGCTAGAGCGTCAGGCGCAGGATCTCGCTGGCGATCGACGAGAAGCAGCGCTCGAGCTGCGTCATGTCCAGCGCATGGCAGAACAGCCCCGTCGGCTGCGCCGGATTATGGGTGTCGGAATCGGTGGTGTTCGCCAGTCGCCGCAGGATGTTCGATCCCCACTCGTTGACGCCGTAGCCGCAGGTGCCGATCTCCAGCGCGTTCAGCAGCGCTCCGAGGCCGACCGTGTAGACGACGATGCCGTCGCTGCGCGCGATGTTCGCGACGTTCTCGACCATGTTGCGAGCCGCGCGGTTGGTGTTGCAGATGCTGTTGACCACCGGGTTGCCGGTCAGCGTCCGGCGGTTGTTGTAGCTCGCCAGCGGGATGTTGCCCAGTCCGTGCGTGGGCAGCGTCGCGATGTCGCCGTAATAACCGAGCAGGGTGTTGCGCGCGTTGTGCTGGTGCAGCGCCGTGGCCGGACTCGTCGATGGATTGCCCAGACCTGCCAGCGTGCCATTGACGAGCCCGTTGCCCAGCGACAGGAACTGCGCCGGCACGGTGTTCGGTGCGCCGTCGCTGAAGAACAGGATCACGCGCAGGCTGGATCGAAGCGCCTCCGGCACTGCGTTGAGCTCGTTGTAGGCCAGCCGCATGCCTTCGGCCGACGCGGTGTAGCCGCCTGCGGCGAGCGCGTTGATTTTCGTGACGATCGCGTTCTTGTCGAACCCGCGCGTTGCGGTGCGATCGATCGGCTGGTCGATCACTGCGCCCGATGCGAAGGACACCAATCCGATCCGATCGCCGCCGGGGCCCGACGGGAACTTGTTGACGAAGCCGTTGATCGCCGCCGCCTGCAGCGCGGCGAACGTGCCTGCCGGACTGGTCGGCGGATTCAGCGACCCGGAGGTGTCGAGCACGAGCATCGCGTCGAGCTCGCGGCGGATCGTCTGCCCGACGGCCAGCACGCGCATCTCCTCGTGCCGCATCACCCGGGCGAAAGTGGTCGGCAGATCTGCCGTCGCGTTGACGGTCACCCGCCAGCGCCCGCCGTCCTCGCGCACGACGCTCGTCGTCGGCGCCGACGGGGTCGCGCCGTGCAGCCGGCTGGCGAAGTTCCCTTCGAAGAAGCGCAACGCCGCCGCTTCGGCATTCGCGATCCGCGTGGCATCGTTCTCGCCTTCGACGAGGGCGCGCGCGCCGGCGATCGCCGCCGCATCGACTGCCGCGTTCAGGCTGGCGCGTACGCCGTAGGCGCGTCCGGTGTCGATCGCCAGTCCCAGCGCGCCGATCAGCGCGACCATGACGATCGCCACCAGCACGATGACCGCGCCGCGCTGTCGTTGCATCCTCATCGCCGCATGTCGCATCAGAGCACCGTCAACGCATAGATCTGAGGATCGGCCCGCAGCAGAAAGCGGGTCAGCGGCGAGTACTCGTAGATGGCCTCGACCGCATAGACGACCTCGCCGTCGCGAAGGTCCATCGCCAACCGCACGATCGGCCGCGGCATCGGGACGATGCACGCGCCGTTGCCGTCCCAGGCCCCGCACGACCAGATCCGGCTGGCGATCGCGGTTTCGCCGCGATCGGGGCGGAACTGCGCCTCGACGTTGCCGAGTCCGTCGGGGCGGCCGACGACGCGCGTGATGTACATCATGCCGTGGTCGGCCATTTGCATCGGGTGCGCGGTGTCCGCGAGCGCGTTCAGGATGTACTGCGGCCGCTCGGTCGTCCGCGCGGCCAGGTTCGCGCCCTCGCGCGCCATGTTGATCAGCAGGTTGTCGAACTGGAT
>DATLGW010000595.1:0-5550 GCA_035540315.1 Burkholderiaceae bacterium
CGTTTGCCGCTCGAATTGGTGTAGCGGAAATAGAACGACTTCGAGCCGCCGGCAGCCGCAGCACGGATGCGCAGCACCAGCCGACCGGCGCCATGTGCGCCGGAATCGATCACCCATCGCTCGACGCCGACCGCCTTGAGCGACTGCACTGCTCGATCCGTCAGTCTTGCCATCTCACCTTCCAACGCGTCGACCCCGGTCGCCGCGCCGCATTCTCGGTAGCCGTTCGGTAGCCGTTTGACGGTGAGATTAAGCGAAAAATGATGAACTGGCAAGAATCGCAGGAAACGCGCAAGGCCAGTATTGGTGCGGGTTTCGGGGCGAGTGTAACGCGTCATGAACCGTCATGAACGCCTAAGTCGTTCGCCTCATAATCCGTTGGTGCCGGGTTCGACTCCCGGGGGGCCCACTAGAGGCCCCGCAGGCCGCTGATAACCGTTCGGGCCACGAGTGCCCGGACGGCACTGTAAGCAACGCCGCGCAAAGCGCATTGCCTCGCACCGGGCGAGTACCAATCGCTGCCAGCAGAAGCAAGGGACGCCACTAGCGGGAATTCTTGTCGACCACGCGTGCCCGCGCACGTTGACGTGTGCTCGGGTCGGTGGGCATACTGTTCCGCGAGAACGAACACTGTTCGAACTGTACGAACAATGCCGGTCAGTGATTTCGGCGACGGCGCGCAGTCGGTTGCGCGCGCCCTGCACATGCTCGAGGCGCTCGCGGCCGCGCCATCCAGCTTGGGCGTGCGCGAACTCGCGCGGGCCGTCGGAGTGGCGCCTTCCACCGCACAGCGGATCGTGTGCGCGCTCGCCGAGAGAGGGTTCATCGAGCAGGACGCTGCGCGAAAGTACCGCATCGGGCTGCGCGCATTCGCGGTCGGCAACGCCTTTCGCTCGGGGAGCACGCTGGTGAGGGCGGCGATGGAGGAGCTGCAGTCGCTCGCGGACCATCACCAGTTGAACGCCTATCTCGGCATCCGCGAAGGCGCCTCGGTCCTCTACCTGCTGTCCGTGCAGAGCAGCGGCCCAATCGTCATCAAGGGCGCGCCCGGCAGCCGGACCTTCCTTCACACCACGGCGCTCGGCAAGGTGATGCTCGCTTCGCTTGCCGACGACGAGATCAAGTCGCTGCTCGGGCCGCAACCATACCGGCACCTCACGCCGGCGACGATTACTCGGCTTTCGCCGCTGATGGCGGAGATCAGAGCCGTTCGGAAATCCGGCTATGCCGTCTCCGACGAAGAGAACCTGCCGGGCGTGTATGCGATCGGGGCGGCGATACGCGACGCGAGCGGGGCGACGGTCGCGGCGATCAGCGGCGCACTGCCGCGGCAGATGGTAGACCGCCGGACCTTGACGAAGATCATCCGGCCGGTGCGGGACGCGGCAGACCGCATCTCTGCGCAGCTCGGCGCGCATCCCGCGCTGGGCAGGAAGCCTGGCGAGCATGCGAAGGACATCAGGGCAAAGGAAACCGCATGGAATTGATGAACAAGCCGCGCCTGCAGGAGCGCATGCGCGCGGATGGGCTGGATGCGGTCGTCGCGACAGCTCCCGAGAACGTCACGTACACGAGCGGATTCTGGGCGATGAGCCAGTGGATCCGGCGCGGCCCACAGGTCTACGTGCTCGTGCCCCGCGAGGACCGCGGCGAGCTGGCGCTCGTCGCCAGCACCGGCACTTTGGATCTGCTCGCGGATCAGGACGTCGAGGTGAGCGACGTCCACCGCTACGGCTTTTTCGCGATCGAGGCGGATCCCCTGTGTGTCGATCACGACCCGCGCGATCAACGCGTGGCGGCGATGCTGCGCCGCGAGGACGAAGGCGATGCGGTGTCGGCGCTGGTATCCGCGATCCGGGACCGCGGGCTGGAGTCGGCGAGCATCGGCGTCGACGAGATCGGCATCGTGCCGCAGTATCTCGACAAGCTCGCCGCGGCGCTGCCGAAGGCCAGGATCAGCCGCGCGGCGGAGATCTTTCGCCACGCGCGCAGCGTCAAGACGCCCGAAGAGGTGCGCCGGCTGCGCAGGTCGGCGCACGTGGCCGAGCTGTCGATCGAGGCTGCGCTCGCCGTGGCGCGCGAAGGTGCCACCGAGCGCGAGCTCGCGAACGCATTTCACGGCAAGACGATCACCGAAGGCGGCATGCCAGTGCTCGGCGTTATCTGCACGGGCCCGCGCAGCGCGCTCTCCAGCGGGCAGCCGACCGACCGCAAGCTCGAGCGCGGCGACGTGATCCGCTTCGACGTAGGTGGCCGTGTCGATCACTATCGCGCCGATATCTCGCGCATCGCGGTGCTGCACGAGGCTTCCGAGAAAGTCAGGACGTATCACAAGGCGATCCGCGCCGGCCTGCTGCACGCCTACGAGCTGATTCGCCCCGGTGTTCGCACCGCCGACGTCTTCAATGCGGTGGTGCAGACCGTGCGCAGCAACGGGCTGCCGCATTACCGGCGCAACCACGTCGGCCACGGCATCGGCCTCGACGGCTACGACGCGCCCAACCTCACGCCGGGAAGCAACGAGGTGTTCGAGGAAGGCAACGTGATCTGCGTCGAGACGCCGTACTATGAGATGGGGTTCGCTGGCCTGCAGGTCGAGGACATGCTGCGCGTTACCCGCGACGGTGTCGAGTCGCTGATGAGTACCTCCAGTGAACTTCGCATCGTCTGACAGCGCCCCGAAGCTGCGTGCGAGCGCGCTGGAATGCGTGCGGTGCTCCGCGCGTTATCCGATCTCGCACTATGCGCAGGACTGCCCAGCATGCCGGCCAGCGGCACGTAGCAACCTGACGGTCGTCTACGAGAACCTGCCGACCCCGCCACAACGTCCGCCCGGCCGCTCGATGTGGCGCTGGGACGCAGCGCTGCCGGTGTCGCGGGCGCAGGCTGTTTCGATGGGCGAGGGCGACACGCCGCTGTGCTCGCTCTCTCGCGTCGCCGATCGGCTTGGCGTGGCCGCGGTGTACGCGAAGGACGAGTCACGCAACCCCACCTGGTCGTTCAAGGATCGTCTGGCGAGCGCGGCCGTGTCCTCGGCGAGGGCGCTCGGCGCGACGACCGTCGCATCGAGCTCCTCGGGCAATGCCGGGGCCGCAGTGGCCGCCTATGCCGCACGCGCTGGCCTGCCCTGCGTGGTGTTCACCTTCGTGGGCACATCGGGCCCGATGGTCACACAGATGCGGGCCTACGGCGCGATGGTGCTTGCGGTGCCGCAGAAGGGGCTGCGCTGGACTCTGCTGGAGAAGGGCGTTCGCGAACGCGGCTGGTTCCCGACCTCGCCGTTCTTCGGCCCGGCAGTCGGCAGCAATCCGCTGGGCATCGAGGGTTACAAGACGCTCGCATACGAGATCGCGGAGCAGCTCGACTGGAACCTCCCCGACTGGTGCGTTCTTCCCGTGTGCTACGGCGACGCGCTGATCGGCATGTGGAAAGGATTCAACGAAATGAAGGCGTGGGGATGGGTCGATCGCCTGCCACGCATGGTCGCGGCCGAAGTCTACGGATCGCTGGGCGCCGCGCTGCGGCAAGACGAACAAGCCCCGCCTGCGATGCCGCGCAGCTACGACACTGTCGCCGTTTCAATCGGGGCGCAGCAGGGCACGGTGCAGTCGCTGGAGGTCTTGCGGCGCAGCGGGGGTACCGCCGTGAGCGTTGGCAACGACGCGCTGCTCGAGTGGCAGAAGGTGCTCGCTGCGACAGAGGGTTTCTACGCCGAGCCGTCCGCCGTGGCCCCGCTCGCTGCGCTCGAGATCATGAAACGCGGGGCGCTGCTGCGCCCCGACGAACGGGTGGTCGTGCTGCTGACCGCAAGCGGCCTGAAGGACCCTGCCGCCACGGACCGCACGCTGGGCGAGTGCCCGGTGGTCGGGGCGGACTTCGGCGAGGCGCTCGGCGCGCTTCGCGATCATTACGGCTTCAGTGCCAACTAAAGGAGGAATCATGAAAACCGTCCTCAGGTGTCTGCTCGCCGGTATGACGATGGCCGCTTCGCTGGGCGCAAGCGCGCAGTTTCCGGACCGCCCGATCACGTTGATCGTTCCGTGGGCCGCGGGGGGCAGCACCGATCAGAGCAGCCGCGCACTGGCCAAGGCGGCGGAGCGCTACCTCGAGCAGCCGATCGTCGTCGTCAACAAGCCCGGCGCATCGACGACGATCGGAATGGCGGAACTTGCGCGTGCGAAGCCCGACGGCTACACGATCGGCACGCTCTCGAGTTCCTCGTACCTGCTGGCGGCGGGCGGGCGGCAGCTTCCGTACGATCCGATCAAGGACTTCACCTACATCAGCTACTACGGCGACAACCTGATCGGCGTTGCGGTGATGAGCGAATCCAAGTGGAAGTCGCTCGCCGACCTCATCGCCGATGGCAAGGCCCAGCCCGGAAAGATCAAGTACGGCACCGCCGCGGTCGGGTCGACGCAGCACCTGACCACCGAGGCACTGCAGCGGGCCACGGGCGCAAAGTTCACACACATCCCGCAGAAGGGATCGGCCGGCTCGATGCCGTCGCTGCTCGGTAACCACGTCGACTTCATAACGGAGACCTCGGTCTGGGCGCCTTTCGTCGAGCAGAAGCAGGTGCGCCTGCTCGCGGTGACCGCGCCTACGCGCGCGCCCGACTATCCGGACGTCCCCACGTTTGCCGAACTCGGCTTTCCGACGGTGCGATCGATCCAGGCCATCATCGGCCCAGACGGCATTCCGGAGCCCGTGCGCGCAAAGCTCGAGCAGGCGTTTCGCAAGGCGCTCGACGACGAGGGATTCCGCAACGTGATGAAGCGCCTGTCGATGCAGATCGTCGACATGCCCGGGCCCGAAGTCAGAAAGCTCGTCGAGGCCGAATTCAAGCGTGCGCACGAGCTGGTCGAGGCCACGAAGTAGGCGCACAGGCACGAGACTCTGCGATTTGCTACGGGAAGCAACAGAAGCGTGGCTGCAATCGACCTGCCGCCCGCCCGGATCGCCGCCGCAGTCTTAGGCGTGCTCGCCATCGGCTTCGGCGTCGCCTCGTGGTCGCTCGGCTACTGGGTCGACGGGACGCCGGGGCCAGGCGTACTGCCGCTGTGCGCGAGCCTGCTCCTTCTTCCCACGGTCGTCTGGCTCCTGCGCGTTCCGCTGGAGCCCGACGATGAGCCGGGGCTCTCGGCCCGCTCGCTCGGCGCCCTGATGATGTTCGGCGTATGCGCGTTCGCGATGCCGCAGGCCGGCATCGCGATCCCGTCGGCCGTGCTCGCGCTGCTTTGGATGCGATTCTTCGGTGAGCGCAGCTGGCTCGCATCTGCGGCGTATTCGCTGGTGATGGTGGCGGTGCTGGCGGGGCTGTTCATCGGTGCGCTCAAGGTGCCGATCCCGTTGTTTCCGGATCTGCGGTGAACTCGCTCGAGCTCCTCGGCTACGGATTCTCGCTGGCCCTCAGACCGGAGAACCTGGTCTACGCGTTCTTGGGCTCGCTGCTCGGCACGCTGGTCGGTGTCCTGCCCGGGCTCGGGCCGGCCACAGCGATCGCGGTGCTCCTTCCGCTCACCTACTACTCAGGATCGCCCTTAGGGT
>DATLGW010000596.1:0-6772 GCA_035540315.1 Burkholderiaceae bacterium
CTCGCGGACCTTGCCGACAAGGCGGCCGTCGAGGCGCTGGTCGCCGGCATCGACGCCATCGTGCACCTGGGCGCCGTGTCGACCGAGCAGCCGTGGGAGCCGATCCTCGCCGCCAACATCGTCGGCACCTATCACCTGTACGAGGCGGCGCGAAAGCACGGCGTCAAGCGGATCGTCTTCGCCAGCTCGAACCATGTGACGGGGTTCTACCGCCAGGACGAGGTGATCGATGCGCGCGCGCCGATGCGGCCCGACGGGCTGTACGGGCTGAGCAAGGCGTTCGGCGAGAACCTGGCGCAGCTCTACTGGGATCGCTACCGGCTCGAGACCGTCAGCCTGCGCATCGGCTCGTCATTCGAGGAGCCGCGCAATCGCCGGATGCTCGCCACCTGGCTGAGCTTCGACGACCTCGAACGGCTCGTCGTCGCGAGCCTGTCGGCCCCGGTGGTCGGGCATACGGTGGTCTACGGCGTCTCGGACAACGCGGCGACCTGGTGGGACAACCGCCATGCGCGCCACCTCGGCTACCGTCCGCGCGACAGCTCGGAACGTTTCCGCGCCGCGCTCGAGTCGCGCCAGCGAGTGCTCGATCCGAAGGACCCTGCCGTCGTCCATCAAGGCGGCAGCTACGTCAAGCCGGGGCCGCACGACTGAACCACTCGTGCGGATTCGGTCAGCCTCGGTAGCGCGCCACCGGCGTTCCCGCGACACCCGGATCGAGCGCAAAGATGCTGCCCGCCTGCGGCGTGCGCTCGAGCGCTTCCGGCGCCAGCCCCTCGCGCAGCGACGTCACGTACAGCGTTCGCAGCCGTGGTCCGCCGAAGCACGGCATCGTCGGATGCGTGACCGGCAGCTCGACGTATCCGATCAGCTCCCCCGAAGGGCTGAACCGATTGATGCGCCCGGCCGAGATCCCGCAGCCCCAGTAGCAGCCTTCCTCGTCGGTGGCGCCACCGTCGGGCCGCCCCCATTCGGGCAGCATCGAAGCGAACGTCTCGCGCGGGCCCAATGCGCCGCTGTCGGGGTCGTATGCGTGGCGGAAGATCGCGCCGCCGCGCGAATCGGAGTGGTACATCGTGCGCCCGTCCGGGCTCCACGCGAGCCCGTTGGACACGCGAATCCCGTCGACCAGCCGCGTGCAGCGGTGGTCCGCATCGAGCCGATACAGGCTGCCCGTCGGCTCCCGTTGCGGCCGGTCGTCCATCGTCCCGGCCCAGAAGCGACCTTCCGGCGACACCTTCCCGTCGTTTAGCCGATTCGTCGGGATGTCGGGCTCCGGATGGCAGAGGAACGTCAGCTGCTCGGTGTCGAGGTCGAACAGGTGAAAGCCGCTGCGCATCGCCAGCACCAGGCCCCCCTGCTCGCGCAGTCCGATGCTTCCGACCGCTGCCGGCACCCGCCAGCTGCGCTGCTCGCCGGTACGCGGCTGCCAGCGACAGATCAGCCCCTGCGGGATATCGACCCAATACAGCGCCTCGTCCCGCGCCGACCACACCGGCGATTCGCCGACGATATTGCGCGAGTCGACCACGCAATCGACTTCGATCGACAGCCGTTCGCTCATCGAATTCCTGCTCCGCTGCCGTCCGCGGCCGCGGACCTCGATCAGCGTAGCACCGGGTCGCGAAACCGGACAAGGCCGCGCCGGCGTTCGTTCACCGGCGCGATAGCCAGGGGCCCTGGATCACGCGAGCGCCGACACCGGCAAGCACTCCGCCATTTGGCGCATCGCCGCCGGTGCGAGGGTGAACGAGGTTCTGCTCGCGCGCAATCGTCACGCACGCGTCGAAGCGCTTCAGCCACGACACCGCGAGGAACGCCGACGCTTCGGACAGATTCGGCACGACCTCGCGCAGCCGCACCACGCCGTGCGCCTTCGCCCAAGCCTCGACTGCATTGAGGCTGTCGAACAGCTCGACTTTCGACATTCGATTGGACCTGCAGCGAACCCGCACCGACGATGCCGGCACTGGCGCCCGCAACGCGAGCGGCGGTCGACCGGCGGTCGCCGCTCGCCGCAGCGCGGCGCAGCGCGGTCGCGCCGCCGCAACGCCCGCAAACCGTTTACAGCCGCCACCGCCGCCGGTACAGTGGCGACAGCAGGATTCCCTGGCCGGGTCTGCCGCAGACACCCGGTGCACCAAGACGAACGCCGTCTCAAGTCTGCTCCACCCCTTACGGGAAAGGAGCACCGATGAGCGACGGTATCTCCAAGGTTCGGATGGCGTCGACGGCCGCAGCGCTGCTGGCTGTCGCGTGGCTGGCTGCCTGTTCGCCGCAGTTCGAACCGACTCCCGCGAGCAACGCGCGGGCTGCGGCCGACGCCGGCGCGCCGATGCGGATGCAGATGATGCCGGTCGACGCGCTGCGGGTCGTGTCGGATCCGCTGCGCAATCGGCGCTGGATCCTGCACCCGCACGGCGTCGGCGAAGTCCGACCGGACGGCAGCACGCGATCGGTCGCGCTGCCGGGGTGGATCCGGGTCGGCGATGCGGATGCCTGCGCACCCGATCTGACCGTGACCCCAGACGGTGACGCACTGGTGACCAGCAACGTGGTGCCGGTGATCTGGCGCATCGATGGCGAACGCCTCGACGTGAGCCGCCACGAGCTCTCGCTGGACGATCGGCCTGCGAGGGAGCTCGGCTTCTCCGGCATCGCGTATTCGGTGCGGCACGGCCGATTCTTCGCGATCGGCAGCCTCGACGGTTCGCTGTGGTCGATCGACCGGTCGCTGACGCACGCGCGGCGGATCCGCGTGTCGCCGCCGCTTGCGCCGGGTTGCGGGATTGCGGTCAGAGCGCCGGCTCAGGCGCGCGGTATCGAGTCGCTTTGCGTGCGCACCGTAATCGACGAATGGACGGTGTCGGTGGCGGAGGATCGCGGCACGGCCATTGCACAGCTCGGGCGATGCGCGCAGGGCTGAAGTGAAACCGGCCCCTTTCGGGGCCGGTTCGTGAAACCGCCGGCACGGCCGCAGCCGCGCCTGCAGAACGCTACGCTGCCTTCAGGTTCGGATAGCGCACGTTCTCCACCAGCTGCTGCGTCTCGCGCGACGGCGCCGGCGTGATCAGCGTGACGATGACGATCACCAGGAAACCGAGCGGCACGCCGAACAGGCCGGCCGAGATCGGCTGGATCTCCCACCACAGGTTCGTCACCGGCGCACCGCGCGGGATGCCGAAGAACATCTCACGCAGCCACGGCTGGTTCACCATCATGTAGTAGAACGTGATGCTGACGCCCGCCAGCATGCCCAGCGAAGCGGCAATGCCGGTCGTGCGTTTCCAGAAGATGCCGAGCACCAGCGCCGGGAAGAAGCCCGCGGCCGCCAGCGAGAACGCCGCCGACACCAGGAACAGGATGTCGGCGGGTTTCTGCGAAGCGACCAGCGCGGCCAGCACCGCGACGACCAGCAGCAGGATCTTCGAGATCAGCACGCGACGTGCGGTCGGCGCGTTCGGGTCGAGCATCTTGTAGTACAGGTCGTGCGACAGCGCGTTCGCGATCGTCAGCAGCAACCCGTCCGCAGTCGACAGCGCCGCCGCCAGACCTCCGGCCGCCACCAGCCCCGAGACGACGTACGGCAGTCCGGCGATCTCGGGCGTTGCCAGCACCACGATGTCGCCGCCGATCGCGATCTCTGCCCGCTGCAGGATGCCGTCGCCGTTGATGTCGGCGACCGACAGCAACGATGGATCGACCCGCTGCCATGCGCTGACCCATGCCGGCAACTGACTGAACGCCGTTCCCACCAGGTCGTTGTACACGACGAACTTCACCAGCACCGCCAGTGCCGGCGCGGTGAAGTACAGCAGGAAGATGAAGAACAGCGACCACGTCACCGATGCGCGCGCCTCCTTGACCGACGGCGTCGTGTAGTACCGCATCAGGATGTGCGGCAGCGCGGCGGTGCCGACCATCAGGCAGAAGATCAGCGCCAGGAAGTTGCGCCGGCTGACGTCCCGCGCATGCTCGTCCTTGCCCGGGAACGCCTCGGCGTGCCGCAGCACCTGCGCGCTGCGCGCCGCGAGCCCGCGGTCGCGACCCCACTGCGCGACGGCCGCCTCCTGGTCCTTCGGATAACGCGCGAGCGCATCCTCGGCCGCCTTGATCGCTGCCGGATTGTTGGCCGCGCGCGCGTCGGCGAGCTGCTTGTCGAGCGCCGCCTTGCCCTCGGCAAAGGCTTTGGCGGGATCCTTCAGCGCCTCGGTGGCAGCCTTCGCGCGGTTCGCGAAGATGTTGCGAACCTCGGTCTCCTTCGGATCGGCGATCAGCTTCTCCTCGAGCGCCGTCACCCGTTCGAGCACCTTGCCGTAGGTGAACTGCGGCAGCGGAAAGCCGGTCTGCTTGACGCCGAGCCAGACCACCGGAATCAGGTACGCAATGATCAGGATGATGTACTGCGCGACCTGCGTCCACGTGACCGCCTTCATTCCGCCGAGGAACGAGCACACCAGGATCCCGGCCAGTCCCAGGAAGACCCCGATCGTGAAGTCCACGCCGCTCAACCGCGCGGTGATCAGGCCCACGCCGTAGATCTGCGCGACCACGTACGTGAACGAGCACAGGATCGCGATCAGGATCCCGATGAACCGCGGGATGTTGCCGCCGTAGCGCGCGCCGAGGAAGTCGGGAATCGTGAACTGGCCGAACTTGCGCAGGTACGGCGCAAGGAACAGCGCGACCAGCACGTAGCCTCCGGTCCACCCCATGATGAACGCCAGCCCGGAATAGCCGGTCAGGTACAGCGTGCCGGCCATTCCGATGAACGACGCGGCCGACATCCAGTCCGCGCCGGTGGCCATCCCGTTGAACATCGCCGGCACCCGCCGACCCGCCACGTAGTACTCGGCCGCGTCGTTGGTCCGGCTGATGATGCCGATGCCGGCATACAGCAGGATCGTCGCGATCAGGAACACGTAGCCGATCGTCGCTCGCGGCAGCCCGACCTGCTCGAGGATCGTCAGCAGGATGATGAACAGCAGAAAGCCGCCGGTATAGAACCCGTAGACCTTCTTCAGCTGCTTGCGAAACAGCTTGTTCGACTGCGCAGCAGTCAGCTTGGATGGGCTGGTGGCGCTCATTCCTCTTCTCCCTCTTCCACGCCGTACTCGATGTCCAGCCGATTCATGTGGTACGCGTAGTAGCCGATGATGACCACGTAGACGACCAGCGCGCCTTGGGCCCCGACCCAGAAGGCGAACGGCCAGCCGAAGAAGTTGAAGCTCAATTCGCGGGCGAAGAAGCCCACGACGTAGGTGACGACGAACCAGATCGCCATCAGGACCGCGGTGATCTTCAGGTTTCGCCGCCAATACTCGTGTTGTCGTTCAGTCAGTTCCATGGCTTGTCCTCTGAGAACCTTGTGTTCGTTCGGTGCTGCCCTCGTGTGCGTGGATAGGTCCCTCCGTGTCGAATGGTTGCGATTCGCTCGCGTCAAGGCGAAAGCACCTGCACGCCCACCGAGACGCCGGTTTCCCGCTCCAGTTGCTTGGCCACGTTCGGCTCGAACTGCGCCAGCCGCTTGATCGTCGTCGCGACGTCGCCGGCCCGACCGAGCCGGTGGTACACGTGCGCGAGCTGATAGAACCCGTAGGGGCTCATCGGCTGCAGCTCGATGTTCTTCTTCAGCGGCGCGATCGCCTCCTCGAGCCGTTCGAGCTTGATCAGCGACAGCGCCTGGCCGTAATACGCGCGGTCGAGCTTCGGATCGAGCTCGATCGCGCGCTCGAACGAGCGCAGCGCCTGCTCGTGCCGCGCTTCCTCCTGTTGGACGAACCCGAGGTTGAACCAGGTCCCCGCCTGCTGCGAATCGAGCGCCAGCGCCTGCTCGAACAGCGCGATCGCCTCCGTGCGCCGGCCCTTGCCCGCTTTCATGTGTGCGATCGTCGCGAGCGGATGCGGATCGCGCGGTTGCAGCGCGTGGATCCGCTGCCAGTAGTCGAGCGCGACCTCGTCGCGCTTGAGCAGCTGCGCCCAGGTCGCCATCTGGCGGTAGAACCACAGGTTCAGCGCGCTCATGGCCGGTTCCGGGGCGGATCGAGCATCGGGATGTAGATGGCCAGCGCCAGCCACAGCCAGAACAGCAGGAAGAACGCGACGAGCGGCACGTGCCGATCGGCAACCTGCCGCGGCGTGATCCTGCGCGCGATCTTCACGACCGGGCTCGTCAGGAACCGGAACAGCCGGTAGACCGGATTCGTCTCGTGCCGCCCGAAGCTCATCACGAAAACCAGCCCCTGACCCAGCAGCAGCAGCCCGGCGAACATCACGATCGCCTGCACGTAGAGCAGCAGCATCTGCATGGCTGGGCCCGGGACGCGGTCGTTACAGCGACTGCTTCAGCTGCTCGAGGATCTGCGGGTTCTCGAGCGTCGAGACGTCCTGCGTGATCGTCTCGCCTTTGGCGATCGAGCGCAGCAGCCGCCGCATGATCTTCCCGGACCGGGTCTTCGGCAGGTTGTCGCCGAAGCGGATGTCCTTCGGCTTTGCGATCGGCCCGATCTCCTTGCCGACCCAGTCGCGCAACTGGCGCGCGATCGCCGTCGCCTCGTCGCCCGACGGACGCGCCTGCTTGAGCACCACGAACGCGCAGACCGCCTCGCCCGTCAGATCGTCCGGTCGCCCGACCACGGCGGCCTCGGCCACCAGCGGATTCGACACCAGCGCCGATTCGATCTCCATCGTGCCCAGCCGGTGCCCCGACACGTTCAGCACGTCGTCGATGCGGCCCATGATCCAGAAGTAGCCGTCGGCATCGCGGCGGGCG
>DATLGW010000597.1:0-5122 GCA_035540315.1 Burkholderiaceae bacterium
CGAACCAAGCGTGCACGCCGTCGAACATCTCGGACGTCAGGAACGAGCGCATCGGCTCGACGATCGCGCCGGCGCGCTCGAGCGCCCGCGCTGCGGCGCCGGCGGCCGCGGCGACTTCCGGATGCACCGGCAAGCCCACGCCCATCTCGGCCAGGAAACCGATCCGCAGCCCCTTCGGATCCAGCCCGTCGAGCCGCTGCGCGAATTGCAGCGGCTGGTACGGCAGGCACATCCAGTCGCGCGGGTCCGGGCGCGACAGCACGTCCATCATCAGCGCCGAGTCGGCGACGGTCCGCGTCATCGGACCGGCAACCCGGCCCATGAACGGCGGATGGATCGGAATGCGGCCCAGGCTCGGCTTGAGCGCGAACAGCCCGCAGTGCGTCGCCGGCAGCCGCACCGAGCCGCCGATATCGGTCCCCAGGTGCAGCGGCCCGTATCCGGCGACCGCGGCCGCGGCCGCACCCGATGACGATCCCGACGGATTGCGGTCGAGTCGCCACGGGTTGCGCGTGATGCCGTGCAGCGACGACAGGCCGGCCGACAGCATGCCGAAGTCCGGCATCGTGGTCTTGCCGAGCATCACGCAGCCGGCCTCGCGCAGCCGCGCTGCCGGCGGCGCGTCATCGGACTTGGGCGACAGCTCGTTCGCCGCGGTGCCCACCGGCGCCGGATCGCCGCGGGTCGCGATGTTGTCCTTGATCGTGACCGGCACTCCGTCGATCGGCGACAGCGCACGCCGCTCGCGCCAGCGCGCCTCGGATTCGCGCGCCGCCGCGAGCGCCGACTCGCGATGCACCAGGTACATCGCGTTGATCGAAGGTTCCCACGCGTCGATTCGCGCCAGCGCCTCGCGCGTTGCGTCAACCGGCGACAGCGAGCCCGCGTTGAACGCCTCGGCCAGCTGCTTCGCCGTCATCGATCCGATCTCGCTCATACGTAGTTCCCGGTCATGGAGCGCCGTAGCGCAACGATGCATGATGATGCCGCCCGCCGATGCCGACCCCGACGAGTCGGAGCCGAAATCGCGGCGGCCGGCCGCGGTCCGCACACCGCCTCGAACCCGCTGGCGTTCACGCCGCAGTCTGCCATACCACCGTCCGTACCGTCCCCCTGGAGATGATCCCCATGTCGAAAATCGTTGCCGCGCTGGTTGCCGGATTCTTCGCCGTTGCATCGACCGGCGCAATCGCCAGCACGTCGAGCGCACCGCAGAAAAGCGCTCAGGCGAAGAAGGGCGAACAGAAGAAGCCCGCGAAAGTCGCCAAGGCGAAGGACACGCGCAAGTCCAACCGTTGATGCCGCGCCGGCGGCGATCCGCCGCCGGCTGCGGTGCCCGCCGCGCATGCACGCCGCGCGGCGTTCGTGCCTGTGCGCCGCGCCTGCGACAGCGACAGCGAAGTCGCAGATCGTTCTCTACAGCACCATCTGCGTTTGCGTGACCAGCGCGACCAGCTTGCCGTCCTCGGACAGCACGCGCGTCTGCCATGTCATCGTCCGTCGGCCGCGGTGCAGCGGCGTGCATTCGCCGGTGACGACGCTGCCGGCCGGCGACGGCCGGAAGAAGTTCGTCTTCGATTCGATCGTCGTCGTGCTGCCGCCTTCGGGCAGATTCAGCACCGTCGCGACTGCGCCCAGCGTATCGGCGAATGCCATCGCCGCGCCGCCGTGCAGCACGCCATTGACGGTGCACAGCGCATCGCGAACGCGCAGCCGCGCGGTCACGCCGTCCGCGCCGGCGGCAACGAATTCGATCCCGAGCAGGTCGGGAAACAGCCCGGCGAGCCGCTGCTGCAGCCGCTGGAGCACCGCATCGCTCATCGTCAGCCTCCTGGGGGCGGTTGGACTTCGATGCCGCACTGCTGCAGCGCGCGCAAGCGCGCCGCGCCGACCTGCTGCATCGCCTCGCCGGGCAGCGGCGCGTCCTGCGCCTGCGCCCGCACGAGCTCGATCTGACGCCGCACCGCATCGCGCCGATCCGCAGTCAGCGCGCAGCGTCCGATCGCGCCGAGCGCGTGCAGCAGCCGGCACAGCACCGCCGGGTCGTTGCGGGCGTGACGGCGGATCTCGTCGAACGCGAGCGCGAGCAGCTCCTCAAACGAGCGGGCCGGAGCGATCACGCGCACGCGGCCCGAGTCGTCGCGGCGCCACGTCGACGGGAACTCGCGGCGAATCAGCGCGCACAGCGCCACCGTCAGCCGATCGAGCGCGAGCGCTGCCGTCTCCGGATCGTTGATCCCGGTCGACAGCGCGCGCACTGCCATCTCGCCGAGCTGGCGGATCGGAAAGCTCACGTCCTGGGGCGGCGTCGGATGTTCGCCCAGCTCCAGCGCGGCAGCGATCCTGTGCGCAAGCGCGTCCTCGGGCGGCGGCCCCGCGATCCGGTACAGCGGCAGCCCCGCGATCACGAAGTCGCCGGGCCGGTACAGCAGCTCGACCACCCGCCCTTCGCGCACGGCCAGCCGCATCAGCGTGTCGCCGTCGACCCCCTGCAGGTAGCCGGAGTCGGTCGCGAGCACCTCGCACGGCGCGGGCGACGCCGGCCACGTCCACGGCGGGTCGGGTGCCGGCGAACCTTCGCCGATCTCGACCGGATACAGCCGGTCGATGACCGCCCCCAGCTCGTCGCTGACGTCGGCAACGATGCGGCTCGCCTGGATCGCGGTCGAGATCCGATGCACGAAGAACACCAGCATCGCGACGCTGAGCACCGCGAGCGCAACGCCGCCGGTCACCCCGAGGTTCGGCACGAACTTGTCCTCGTCGGGATCCCGGATCGTTCGCATCACCAGCAGCGCGTAGACGAAGGTTCCGATGAACGTGCCGAGCACGACCTGGCTGCCGGTGTCCTTCATGAAGTTGCGCAGCAGATAGGATCCGTACTGCTGCGACGTCAGCGACAGCACCGCGATCGTGATCGTGAACGTCGTGCCGGCCACCGGCAGCACGGCGGTCGCGACCGCCCCCAGCAGCGACCGTGCCCCCTGGGAGCTGCCGGTGAAAACGAAGCCGAGCGCTCCGGCCGTGTCGAACCGATCGTCGATGCCCGGCAGCGCCAGCGCGAAGCCGGCGCAGATCGCGACGATCAGCCCCGGGATGAACCAGTAGGAGGTGCGAATCCGCTCCCAATACAAGCCGAGCGAAGACGCCACGAGCCGAACGCGAAGCTACTTCGGTTCGGTCGGTGCGGGCGGCCGATCGGCTGCCTCGTCGGGTGCGGGCACCTGCCCGGTGGGGGTCTTGCGCTCGAGCTTGCGCTGCTGCTTTTCTTCCTTCTTCTGCTTCTTCGCGCGCTCGCGCTGGCGCTTGTCGTACTGATAGTTCGGGGTGGGCAAGGGCTGGCTCCGCAAAGTCCGGCCCTAGATTACCACCGGCGGACACGCGGCGCCTAATTGCGCCGCGGCAGCAGCGGCGACATCGCGAACAGCCCGGCCAGCGGCCCGAGCGCGAGCACGACGAACAGCCATCGCGCCGACACGATCCCGCTCAGCCAGCTCAGCAGCTGGATGCTGACGATCGTGATCGCGAAGCCGATGCAGTTGGCGATCGTCAGCGCCGAGCCGACCAGCGTCTTCGGTGCGTTCTGCGCGTTCAGCGCCGAGAACTGCGGCGAATCGCCGACGACGACGATTCCCCAGAACAGCAGGAACGCGAGAAACACCGGCGTCGGCGCGACGAACGCCAGCGGCGACGCGAGGCAGCAGGCGCCGGAGGCGCCCAGCTGCGCGAAAGCGACGCGGGCGCTGCCGGCGCGCAGCGACGCCAGCCCGCCGAATCCGCTGCCGACGGAGCCGGCCGCGATCACCGCGAAGCTCCACAGCGACACGTTCAGCGCAACGCCATGAAGGCCGGCATGCGCGGCCAGCGCGATCGGCACGAAAGCCCAGAACGCGTACAGCTCCCACATGTGGCCGAAGTAGCCGAACGCGGACGCCCGAAAGCGCTCGGAGCGGAAGATCGCCGCGATCGCGGCCGGATCGAAGCGCCCGCCGCTCGACAGCGCCGGGCCGTCCGGAACCAGCGCGTACATCAGCACGCCCCCCGCGGCCGAAAGCAGCGACACCGACACCGCGACTGCCTGCCACGGCAGCCGCGCGTCCAGGCCGGCGAGCAGGTGCGGAAACGCGGTGCCGAGCACGAGCGCAGCGACCAGCCAGCCGATCGCGTTGCCCAAGCCGTCGCGATACCAGCCGGCCGCGATCCGCATGCCGACCGGGTAGATGCCGGCGAGAAAGAATCCGGTCGCGAACCGAAGCAGCAGCAGCGCCTCGTAGTGCGCGACCACCGCAATGGCGGCATTCGCGAGCGCGCCCGCGAGCGAGCACAGCAGGAACACCGCGCGCGGCGAGAAGCGGTCGGCGATCGTCAGCACCGCGAACACCAGCGTGCCGGTGATGAAACCGAGCTGCACGGCCGACGTCAGATGCCCGAGCGCGGCCGCGCCCAGCGCCCAGTCGCGCTGCAGGTCGGCGAACACCGCATTGCCGGCGAACCACAGCGCGGTGCCGGCGAACTGCGACACGATGATCACCGGCAGGATCCGCGCCGGTCGCGCGACCCGCCCGCCTGCGGTCGTCGTCATCGGCGGCCGCTCGCGCGTCGCAGGTCGCGGCGCGGCGGTCGCGCCGTCACTCCCGCACGTCCCAGTGCGGCGCGACCTCGACCCAATCGGCACGCGAGCCGACGAAGATGTGCCTGGGCCGCGCATCGGGCTCGGGGGCGTAGCGGGTGTCGAGCGTGCCGAGCGTGAACGACACCCACGGCGACTGCGGATCCACGCGCAGCCACTGCAGCGTCGCGCCGCACTCGGCGCAGAACGTGCGCAGCACGCCGGCCGACGAGCGATAGCGGGCGACGCCCGATTCGCCCGCGACGAACCGGAACTGCTCGCGGCGCACGTTGCCGTACGAGCCGTAGGCCGCGCCATGCGCCTTTCGGCACATCGTGCAATGACAGTGGCTGACGTCGGTGAGCTCGCCGTCGACCTCGTATCGGACCTTGCCGCACAGGCAGCTGCCGCGGTGCATCGGATCGCCTCCGGTGGCTGACGATGCTGCGCACTGTAGCGCAAGCGCGGCGGCAGCGCGCGGCGCTTGCTTGCGTCAGTCGAGCTCGACGATCA
>DATLGW010000598.1:0-1890 GCA_035540315.1 Burkholderiaceae bacterium
CCTTCTGTCGGCAGGAATGGGCGGCGTCGCATCTTTCTGGACACCGCAGGTCGAGGCGCTGCAGCGGTCGCACCGCGTCGTCAGCTACGACCAGCGCGGAACCGGCCGCAGCGAGCGGGTGCGCGTCGAAAGCATCGAGCAGCTCGCGAAGGACGCGATCGAGCTGATCCGCGCGCTCGAGCTCGGATCCGTTCATTACATCGGTCACTCCACCGGTGGTGCGATCGGGCAGATAATCGCGATCGAGCAGCCCGAGCTGCTGGCGTCGCTGACGATCTACGCGAGCGTCACGCGCTCCGATGCCTTCCGTCGACGGATCTGGGACCATCGCAAGCGGGTGCTGCAGCAGCTGGGACCGCTCGAATACGCGGAGCTGACGACGCTGGTGCTGTATCCGAGCTGGTGGATCAGCGAGAACGACGAGGCGCTGCGCACGGAAGAGCAACGTGCCGCGACGACGCAACTGCCGGATGCGGACGTGATGGCCAGCCGGATCGACGCGATTCTCGCCTTCGACCGTAGCGCCGACCTCGGCGCAATCCGCACACCGACGCTCGTGATCTGCGCGCGCGACGACAACCTGACGCCGCTGTACTTCTCGCAGTCGCTTGCGAAGTCGATTCCGGGCGCACAATTGGCCGTCCTCGGCCGCGGCGGTCATGCGGTCTCACGCACGCGGCCAGCCCAGTTCAATCGACTGGTTCGAGAATTCATCGCATCGGTGGAGCAATCCCGAACACTGAAACACGAGGGGCATCATGCCTAAGGCAAAGATCGACGACATCGAAATTCACTACGACATTCATGGCGACGGACCGCCTGTCCTGCTCGTCGCAGGACTCGGCGGCGCCGGATCGTATTGGGCACCGCAAGTCGAACCGCTGAGCAAGCACTTCAAGGTCATCGTCTACGATCACCGCGGCACCGGCCAGAGCACACATCAGAAGACGCGATACACGGTCGAAGGCATGGCGCGCGACGTGCTCGGCCTGCTGGATTCCCTGAAGATCGACGATGTGCACCTGATTGGTCATTCCACAGGCGGCGCAATCGGACAGGTTCTGGGCATCGAGGCGCCGCAGCGGTTGCGCAGCATCGTCATGTATGCCAGCTGGACGAAATCGGACCCGTTCATGCACCGAGTGATGGAGGTTCGCAAGGCGGCAGTGCTCAATGGTGGCGCGATGGCGTACCTACGGGCCACCCCGGTGTTTCTGCATCCGTCGTGGTGGGTCAACGCGAACTGGCAAAAGCTCGAGGAGATGGAAGCTAAGGCCGTCGCCGCGTTTCCCGATCCGGAGATTGCGGCGAGTCGCATCGACATGGTGCTCGCATTCGACCGCACCGCAGATCTGCACAAGATCCGCACGCCCACGCTGGTCGTTTGCGCCGAAGACGACTTCCTGACTCCTGCATACTTCTCGCACCAGCTGACTGCGGCGATTCCCGGCGCGCGGCTGGTCCTGATGGAGAAGGGCGGCCATGCGGCATCTCAGACGATGACCGAAGAGTTCAACCGGATCGTGACCGGTTACGTTCTGGAACAGGAGCGCAGGCACGCACTATGACTGGACCAGCGGCCAGCCTCTCGCCTGAATCCGCATGATCGCGCAGCTGATCATCTCCGGAATTGCCGTCGGCAGCATCTACGCGCTGCTCGGGCTGGCGCTGGTCCTGATCCACAAGGCGACTGACGTCGTGAATTTCGCGCAGGGCGAGATGTCGATGTTCTCGGCGTTCATCGCGCTCGTTCTGCTCGAACGCGCGGGGCTGCCGTTGTGGCTGGTATTCGGGCTGGCGCTGCCGATCGGCGGGCTGTTCGGAGCCACGGTGGAACGGCTGTTCATTCGGCCGATGGCCGGGGCGCCGCCGGTGAACCTTCTGATCGTG
>DATLGW010000599.1:0-1563 GCA_035540315.1 Burkholderiaceae bacterium
TGCGCAGGCCGTGATCGAAGCGGCCGAGCGGCGGGTGCAGCGCGAGGACGCTTTTGCCGACTCGATCGCCGCAGGCGCGCGGCCTTGGGAACTCAGCGGCGCGGCCGACAGCTATGCGAAGTTGCAGGTCGAGGAGATCGACGCGGCGTGGTCGCCAGATCCGGCGCGGCCTGCCTGAGCGGCCGGCCGCCCCCGCGCGTCATTCGGCCTTCGCGCCGGTCGCCTTGACCACCTTGCCCCAGCGGTCGATCTCGCTGCGGATCCAGCTGCCGAACTGTTCGGGCGTGCCGGCGACGACGTCGAATTCCATCTGCTCGAGCTTCGCACGGACCTCGGGCAGGTTCAGGATCCGGACCAGCTCGCGGTGGTATCGATCGATGATCGGTTGCGGCGTGCCGCCGGGCGCAAGGAAGCCGATCCAGGAAACCGCGTTGAAATCGGCGAAGCCTTCCTCGATCAGCGTCGGCACGTTCGGCGCACCGTTGAAGCGTTTCTGGCCGCTGACGCCAAGCACCTTCAGCCGCCCTTCCTTGACGAACTGTTGCACGTTGCCAGGCACCAGGAACGCCGCCTGGACTTGGCCGCCGACCAGATCGGCGACCGCGGGCGCCGCGCCCCGGTAAGGCACGTGCGCGATGTCGATTCCCGACGCGAGCTTGAGCATCTCCATCGTCAGGTGCGATGCGCTGCCGACCGATACCGACCCGTACGACAGCTTGCCCGGATTCGACTTCACGTACTGGACGAACTCGCGCACGCTCTTGGCCGGCACGTCCGGATGCACGGTCAGGAATTGCGGCGTCATCACGGCCAGCGTGATCGGCGCCAGGTCCTTGGTGGGGTCGTACGGCATCTTGTCGAACAGCGTCACGTTGATCGCCAGCGGCCCGTTGAACCCGACCAGCAGCGTGTGACCGTCCGGCGCCGAGCGCACGACGTCGTTCGCGCCGATCGTGCCCCCGGCGCCGCCCTTGTTCTCGACGATCACCGACTCGCCCAGCGCCTTCTGCAGCTCCGGCGCGACCAGCCGCGCCAGCACGTCGTTCGTGCTGCCGATGATCGGGACCACGATCCGCACCGTCTTGGACGGCGACCATTCCTGCGCCTGCGCAGGGATTGCGAATCCGGCGGCGGCCAACCCCAGCGCCAGCAGCGTGCGGCGCGAAACCGAGATCGTCATGTGTCGTTTCCTTCTGTTGCGTCGTGCGGGTCGATCGCTCGGCAGCGACCGGATGCGCGCGCCACCGCAGGCGGTGGCGCGTCGTCGCGAACATCCGCTTGAAGCGGTTGTCCGCAACGTGAGATCGAGATCCATTATACGGACATGAATTCGTCCGTTCCCGCTTCGTCGAACGCAGGGGAGGTGCCGTCTACGCCGGTCGGAAGCGGCGCAACCGCAGCGCATTTCCGACGACCGAGACGCTCGACAGCGCCATCGCGGCGGCCGCAAGCATCGGCGACAGCAGCACGCCGAACGCCGGATAGAGGATCCCGGCGGCCACCGGGATCAGCGTGACGTTGTAGCCGAAAGCCCAGAACAGGTTCTGCCGGATGTTGCGCATC
>DATLGW010000600.1:0-6343 GCA_035540315.1 Burkholderiaceae bacterium
ACCTGCTGCAGCGTGGCGCCGAAGTTCTCCAGGATCACGATCGCCTCGGCGCCCGAATCGATCAGCTGATGCTCGAGCTCGCGGGCGGTGTAAAGCGGGTTCACGTTGACGACCGTCGCGCCGGCGCGAAGCGCGCCGGAAACGGCGACCGGGAACTGCAGCACGTTCGGCAGCATCACCGCCACGCGCGTGCCGTGGCCCAGGCCGCGCGACTGCAGCCAGGCGGCAAAGCTGCGCGAATCGTCGTCGAGCTGGCCGAAGCTCAGCCGGCGGCCCATGCACTCGTAAGCGGGCCGTTGCCGATACTTCGAAAACGCCTCGTCGATCAGCGCGTTCAGCGACGGATAGGTGCCGGGATCGATGTCCGCGGGAATCCCGGGCGGATAATGCGCCAACCAGCTTCGTGGCATCGTCTCCTCGCCAGCGTCGTTCGTTGCGCCGCGATCATAGCGCAAGCGGCCCGGCCGACTCGAAGCGCAACCGCGGGCGGCCCGCGGCATCGAGCAGCTCGAGCCGGTCGCCCGACAGCCGCCAGTCGTTCACCTGCGGCAGCGCCGCCAGCAGCTCGGTCTCGAGCTGCATCGTCGGCGGCGCGCATGCGCGCCGCGTCGAGCGCAGGCGGTCGAATCGCAGCGCGCGCTCGTCGAGCTGGTAGGTGCCGCCGATGCGGTTGCAGCCTCCGAATACGATCAGCTGGCTGCCCGGCGCCAGCCCCAGCCACGGCGGCTCGCCGTCGGCTGCCGTCGGCGCCATGGCGGCGCCGGTCGGCGCGGCAACCGGCTTGCCGTCGAGCTCGACCAGTCGCCACCGCACGCCGAGCAGCGCGGCGGGCGCGCGTTCGGCGCGTGCCCCGGCCGCGCCGGCCGGGGTCGCGCCGTCCATCGCGGCCGATGGCAGCGGCGGCCGCGGCGGCGGCGCGCTCTCGTGCATCGCCCACGCCCCGACCAGCACCAGCACCACGATCAACACTGCGGCCATCGCCCAGCCTCCTGCGAACGAACGAGATCAGCTCCGGCGCACCGCCGCGAACCGCCGGAACAGCCAGCTGCGCGGCGGCTCGCTCCCGGTGCGAATGAACTCGATCGGACTCGGATCGAGCGCAAAGTCGCGCTGCGCCTGCTGCGCGCCGTCGCCGCCCGCGAACAGGATCCGATCGTACGCCTTCAGCGCAGTCGCCGGCGCGGGCAGGCAGGTCGCGTCGCTGCCCGACATCAGCAGCAGCGGCACGACGTTCAGCGGCTGCGCCGGGTCCCTCGGATCGACCAGCAGATCCGACAGCTGCAGCGGCGGCACGACGCCGTTCAGCGCATGCGACAGGCCGGGAAGCCGCGGATCGCAGACGAACGTCCACAGCGACGGCACCCGGTCGCCGAAAGTCGCCTCGAGCTCGGCCTGCGCGCGCGACGCGAGCGGCGTGCCCTCGGCGCGAACCGCCGCGATGAAGCGCGCGAGCAGCGGCGTCACCAGCAGCTGCAGGCACTCGTGCGTCATGATCTCGCTCTGCACGAACCGCATCGATGCCGCGGCGACGTCGAACAGGCTGCGGTTCGACGAGCGGTTCTGCCGCATCACCACGAACAGCGCCGGATTCAGCCGCCGTGCCAGGCGCACCAGCGCCAGGTTCGTCGTATCGTCGTCGGTGCCGGCGACCATCCCGACCGCCTGCTCGATTCCGGCCTCGCGCAGACCCGCGCCGGTGTTCGCGCCGGCCAGCAGTCCCTGCGCGTCGGGCTCTTGCCGCGGATCGATCGCCCGCCAGGTCTGCCCGGCCTGGTCGAGCGCGGCGGCGACCGCGCGACCGAAGCGTCCGTAGCCGCAGAGCACCCAGTGCCCGTGCGGCAGCCGCAACGCCTGCGGCCGCTGCGTCCCGGGGACGCCGGTCAGCCATTCCTCGAGCTGCAGCACCCGCGGCGATCCGAAATCGAGCGTGATGTTGGTCGCGAACGTGCGGTACGGGTCGATCACGTGCACGCCGCCGAACGCCGTCAGGTTCTCGGCCGCGAACTCCGACTTGACCCGGGCGATCGCCGGCACGTCGGGCCGCAGCGTGCGCGCCCCGATCGCGATCGCCTGGTTCGTCTCGTCGTCGGCGGTCAGCGCGACCACCGCCTGGCACTGCGGATGCGCGACGCCGGCCTGCCGCAGCACGGCCGGCAGCCGCGCATCGGCGGCAATCACCACGGCAGGATTCGCCAGATCCTCGAGCGGAATGCGCGCCGCGCGATCGGGGTCGATCTCGACCAGCACGAGCCGCGCGCCCAGCGCATCGAGCGCGCGCGACACCGCGCGGCCGCTCTCGCCATAGCCGCAGACCAGGTAGAACGGCTCGGCCAGCGCGCGCACCCGCCGCACCGCGCGGCCGCGCTCGATCAACGCGCGCAGCGCCGCGTCCTGCGCCATCGCGACGATCGACGCCAATGTATAGGCCCAGGCGAACACCGACAGGTAGATCGACAGCGTGACCCACATCCGCTGCGCGCCGGTGAACTCGTACGGGATCTCGCCGAAGCCGATCGTGGTCGCCGTGTAGCTGATCACGTAGAACGCGAGGAAGATCCCCAGGCGATGCGGATTGCCCTGCGCATCGACGCCGGGCGCCAGCGACAGCCCGGCCACCGAAACCGCATAGACGACGATCAGCAGCACCAGCGGCGTTCGCAGCCGCCGCAGCACGAGGAACAGCACGTCGCCCATCTGCGTGGCCGGTGGCTCGGAGTCGCGCGGCTCAGCGGCTATGGCGCAGCGTCTCGCCGATCAGCAGCGTCACCGAGATCAGGTTCGCGAGCAGCGCGCCGCCCGACAGCGACACGATGGTCGCCATCGCGTCCGGCCCGATCGGCTGCCCCGCCACCTGCAGCTGCCAAGTCCATACCAGCGCCGCCGCGATCAGCTGCAGCGAGGCGACCAGGCTCGTCGCGAGGTGGGTGGCGCCGATGTGCGTGCGGTCGCCGAATTTCAGCACCGTCGCGATCAGGTTCACGACGACCGCGCCCATCAGCTCATACGCGTCGTGGTGCTGCGGGTTGTCGATCTCGCCGATGAAGAAGCCGAAGTTCAGCGTCAGGGCCAGGATGATGAAGAAGCCGAAGATGACTTTTTCCAGGTTCATGGCGGCAGGCGGGGTCGCGGGCAAGGGTTCGGGCACCCGGTTCCCGGCAGTCGGAAGGCTCGGCGGCGGGTTTCCGCTGCGGGACTGCGGATTATCCGGGGATTCGGCGTTCCGGGCCAGCGACAGCGGCAGCCGCAGGCGCCGCAGCATGTCATCATTACGGGTTTTGGTACTCCCTGGACGCCCCCCAAATGAACCCACCGCGGCCCACAGCCGTCGCCTCTGCGACGCCGCAGCCGAACCCGCGCAGCGCCGCTGCCGGAGATCCGATCCCGCTGCTCGACCTGAAGGAGCAGTACCGGGGGCTTCGCGACGAGATCCTGCCCCTGCTCGAGGCGATCTGCGATTCGCAGCAGTTCATTCTCGGCCGGCACGTGACCGAGCTCGAGCAGTCGGTGGCCGCGTACTGCGGCGCGCGCTTCGGCATCGGCGTGTCCTCCGGCACCGACGCGCTGACGCTGGCGCTGATGGCGCTGTCGATCGAAGCCGGCGACGAAGTGATCACGTCGCCGTTCACGTTCTTCGCGACCGCGGGCACGATCGCGCGCGCCGGCGTCCGGCCCGTGTTCTGCGACATCGAGCGCGACACGTTCAACCTGTCGCCGCAGCGCGTGCGCGAGTTCATCGAGCGCGACTGCGAGCGCCGCGACGGCGGGCTCGTCAACCGGCGCACCGGCGGGCGCGTACGCGCGCTGATGCCGGTGCACCTGTACGGGCAGTGCGCGGACATGACGGCGTTCTCGGCGATCGCTGCCGAGCACGGACTGGCGACGATCGAGGATGCGGCGCAGGCGATCGGCGCCGAGCACGCCGGCCGGCGAGCCGGCGGCCTCGGAACGATCGGATGCCTGTCGTTCTTCCCGACGAAGAACCTGGGCGCGTTCGGCGACGCCGGCATGTGCACGACGCAGGATGCGGCGCTCGCCGAGCGGATGCAGATGCTGCGCGTGCACGGCGCGCGGGTGCGAAACCATCACGAGCTGCTCGGCGCGAATTTCCGGATCGACGAGCTGCAAGCCGCGGTGCTGGTCGTGAAGTTCAAGCGGCTCGAGCAGTGGACCGCCGCGCGCCAGCGCAACGCGGCCCATTACGATGCGCAGTTTCGCGCCGCGGGGCTGCACGAACGCATCGGGCTGCCGGCGCACCGGCCGGGCGATCGGCACGTGTACAACCAGTACGTGATCCGCGCGCCGCGGCGCGATGCGTTGCGCGCGTTCCTCGCCGAGCGCGGCATCGGCAGCGAGGTCTATTATCCGGTGCCGCTGCATCGCCAGCCGTGCTTCGCCGAGCTGGGCATCGCCGAAGGCGCGTTGCCGCAGGCCGAGTCCGCCGCGCGCGAGGTGCTTGCGCTGCCGATCTACCCGGAGCTGCGGCCGCAGCAGCTCGACCGCGTGGTGTCGGCGATCGCCGAATTCTTCCGTTGACACCGGTCCGGATCGCGCTCGCCGGCATCGGCGGCTGGGGCCGCAATCTCGCGCGGCACTTCGGCACGCTGCACGACGTGCAGCTGCGCTACCTGTGCGACCGCTCGCAGCATCGGCTCGACGAGTTCGTCGGACGGTTTGCGGACACGCAGCTGACGACCGACTACGCCGGCGTGCTGGCCGATCCCGCAGTCGACGCGATCGTGCTCGCGACCAGCGCGCCGGTCCACTTCCCGCTCGGGCTGGCAGCGCTGCAGGCGGGCAAGGATCTGTACGTCGAGAAGCCGATGACGCTGCGCGTCGACGAGGCTCAGGCGCTGATCGATGCGGCGCGCGCACGTGACCGGATCCTGATGGTCGGTCATCTGTTGGTCTACCATCCGGCGGTGCGGGCGCTGCGCGAGCTCGCCGGCGCCGGCGAGCTGGGCCGCATCCATCAGCTGCATGCGCAGCGGCTGAACCTCGGCACCGTTCGCCCCGACGAGAACGTCGCCTGGGACCTGGCGCTGCACGACCTGGCGGCGATCCTGTTCGTGCTCGGCGACGAGCCGGTCGAGGTGTCGGCGCGGGGATACGCGGTGGTGCCGGGCGGCATCGAGGAAGTCGCGTTCCTGACGATCGCATTTGCCGGCGGCGCGGTCGCGCACCTGCATGCGAGCTGGCTCGACCCGGTGAAGACGCGCCGGCTGACGGTGATCGGCGATCGCGCGATGGCGGTGTTCGACGATCTCGCCGATCCCGCCGATCGGCTGCGCGTGTTCGACAAGGGATTCGCGGTGACGTCCGGCCCCGGCGGCGCGGCCGTCATCGCCACCCGTGACGGCGGCGCGGCGCGATCGCTGCCGCTCGCGTCGGCCGACACGCTGCGGCTCGAGTGCAGCCACTTCGCCGACTGCGTGCGGACGCGGCGCATGCCGCTGTCGGACGGCCGCGAGGGCTTGCGCGTGATCCGCGTGCTCGCGGCGGCCGACGCGTCGATGAAGGCAGGCGGCGCGCCGGTGTCGCTACGCGAGTGACAGCTCCGACGATGCCGGGCCCTTGAGCTCGACGACGTTGCCTTCGGGGTCGTCGACGTAGATCGACGGCCCTTCGCCCTCGGCACCCACCCGCTGCTTCGGCTCACCCGGCGAGTAGCCGAGCGCCGACAGATGCGCGCGGATCGCGTCGGCGTCGAACGGCTCGACCCGCAGGCAGAAATGGTCGAGGTTGCGGCCGTCGCGATCCGGCGGGCCGCCGCCCTCGCGGCCGAGCTTCGAATCGACCGGCACCAGATCGATCATCGAGCGGCCGGCGCGAAGCTGCACCAGCCCGATCGAATCGACTCTGCGCTCGACCTGGCAGCCGAGCGCATCGCAGTAGAAAGCGAGCATCCGCTGCAGGTCGACGACCCGCAGCACCAGATGATCGAGACCGACGATGCGGATCATCGCGACAGCGTTGCCGAGCGCACCTGAAACACGCGTTAGCGAAGCTCCTCGTACAGCGGCAGCGTCAGGAACTCGGCGAACTGCTCGCTGGTGCTCATCTGCTCGAACATCTCGGCGGCGCGATCGTAGGTCGAGCGCGGGCCCGCGCCGACCGTTCGCTTGACCTTCTCGAGCTCTTCGGGAATCAGCGCGCGCACCAGCTCGACCGTCACTTTGCGGCCATCGTCGAGCACGCCCTTGGCCGAGCGGATCCACTGCCACACCTGCGAGCGCGAGATCTCCGCGGTCGCCGCATCCTCCATCAGGTTGTGGATCGGAACGCAGCCGTTGCCGGCGAGCCAGGTGCCCACGTAATGGATGCCGACGTTGATGTTCATCCGCAG
>DATLGW010000601.1:0-2702 GCA_035540315.1 Burkholderiaceae bacterium
CGGATCCTGATCGTGAATCCGAACACGACCGCATCGATGACGGCGAAAATCGGCGCGGCCGCGCGCGCGGCCGCGCCGATTTTCGCCGTCATCGATGCGGTCGTGTTCGGATTCACGATCAGGATCCGGGTCGGTCGCATCGGCTCGTCGTCGTCGCAGTCAGGCGGAACGGTCGCGCGAGATGCGCTCAGACGGCCGCGGCAACGTCCGGACGCAGGCAGCGGACCCGATGCTGCGGAGCCAGCGCGCTGGCCTGCGGTTGCTGCTGGCGGCACGCGTCGATCGCATGCCGGCAGCGTTCGGCGAACGCGCAGCCGCGCGGCAGTTCGGCCAGGTCGGGCGGCGCGCCCGGGATCGTGCCCAGGCGCGCGCCTTTGGGCAGCGCGCCGTGCGCGCGGCTCTCGAGCAGCGCCGCCGTGTACGGATGGCGCGGCGCGCGGATCAGCGTGCGCGCGGGGCCTTCCTCGACGATGCGGCCGGCATACATCACCGCGATCCGGTCGGCGACCTCGACCGCCGCGCCGATGTCGTGGGTGACGAACACGATCGACAGTCCGAGCTCGCGCTGCAGCTCGCGCAGCAGCAGCAGGATCTGGATCTGCACCGTGGCGTCGAGCGCCGTCGTCGGTTCATCGGCGAGCAGCAGCTGCGGCCGGCATGCCAGCGCCAGCGCGATCATCGCGCGCTGGCGCATTCCGCCCGACATCTCGTGCGGATACGCGTCGAGCCGGCGCTCGGGGCTCGGGATCCGCACCCGCTCGAACAGCGACAGCGCTCGCGCCCGCGCATCGGCGGCGCTGATGCGCTCGTGCCGCAGGATCGTCTCGACGATCTGGCGCCCCATCGGATAGACCGGGTCGAGCGCGAGCAGCGGCTCCTGGAAGATCATCGACGCGACCGAGCCGCGAAAATCGGCCAGCTCGCGCCGCGACAGCCGCATCACGTCGCGGCCGGCGACGTGGATCGCTCCGGTCATCTTCGTTCGCTGCGGCGGATGCAGCCGCAGGATCGAGCGCAGCGTCACGCTCTTGCCGGATCCGGATTCGCCGATCAGCGCAACGACCTCGCCGCGCGCGACGTCGAGGTCGACGCCGTTGACTGCGTGCACCGGGCGCCGCGCATCGAACACGACCTGCAGGTCGCGGATCGACACCAGCGCCGGCGCGGGCTCGGGCAATGCGCTCACTGCAGCGTCCTCATGCGACCGTCTCGGCCGCGGGCGCGGCCGCCGGCTCGGCCAGGCTGTGCCCGGAGCCCGGCTGGACGATCAGGCACGCGGCCGGGTGCGCAGCGCCCGACGCCTGCAGCGGCGGGGCCACCCGGCTGCACACGCGCTCGGCGAACCGGCAGCGCGGATGGAACCGGCAGCCCGACGGCGGATCGATCGGATTCGGCGGGTCGCCGGCGAGCGGCGCCGATTCGGTGCGCCGGTCCGGGTCCATCGACGGCATCGACGCGAGCAGCGCCTGCGTATACGGATGCAGCGGCTGCGCGAAGATCGCGTCGGCCGCGCCGATCTCGACGACCTGGCCGAGGTACATCACCATCACGCGGTCGCTGATGTAGCGCACGACGTTCAGGTCGTGGCTGATGAACACGTACGTCAGCCCGAACGCGTCCTTCAGGTCCAGCAGCAGGTTCAGCACCTGCGCCTCGACCGACTTGTCGAGCGCCGACACCGCCTCGTCGAGGATCAGCACCCGCGGCTCGAGCGCGAGCGCGCGCGCGATGTTGACCCGCTGGCGCTGCCCGCCGGACAACTCGTGCGGATAACGTTCGGCGAACCGCCGCGGCTCCAGCCCGACGCGCGCCAGCAGGTCCCGCGCGCGCGACACCGCTTCGCGCTGCGGCGTGCCGTGCACCCACGGTCCGAAAGCGATCGAATCCTCGATCGTCAGCCGCGGGTTCAGCGACGAATAGCTGTCCTGGAAGATCATCTGCACCTGGCGCCGATAGTTCTTCAGCGACAGCGCCGCCGAGCCGACCGGCTCGCCCTCGAACGCGATGCGGCCGCGGTCGGGCTCGATCAGATGCATCAGCAGCCGCGCGGTCGTCGACTTGCCGCAGCCCGATTCGCCGACCACGCCCAGCGTCTCGCCGCCGAGGACGTCGAAGTCAATGCCGTCGACCGCGCGCACGACGCCGCCGCCGCGCCCGAGCAGCGTGCGCTTGAGCGCGAAGTGCTTGACCAGCCCGCGCACGGTCAGCAGCGGCGCGGCGGCACTCACGTTTTCACGTCCATCGCCGAACGCAGCCGGTCCGACAGCAGGTTGAACGAGATCGACGTGAAGAAGATCATCGCGCCCGGCAGCGCCGCGACCCACGGCTGGACGTAGATCGCCGTGCGCAGCGTGTTCAGCATCAGTCCCCACTCGGGCTCGGGGGGCTTGACGCCCAGGCCGAGGAACGACAGCCCGGACGCCAGGATCATCGACACCGAGATCAGGCTGGTCGAATACACGAAGATCGGGCCCAGCACGTTGCCGAGCACGTGCACGCGAACGATCGTGAACGGCCCCGCGCCCGATGCGCGCGCGGCCTCGACGAAGTCGCGCGCGCGGACCTGCGTGGTCACCGATTCGGCCACGCGCGCGATCGGCGGGATGAACACGACCGTCAGCGACAGCAGCGCGTTGCCGATCCCCGCGCCGAGCGCGCCCGACAGCGCGATCGCCAGCAGCACCGACGGGAACGCGTAGAAC
>DATLGW010000602.1:0-2473 GCA_035540315.1 Burkholderiaceae bacterium
TCGCGGTACAGCTGCGGCTGTGCAGCGAAATAGACGCCGCCGACGATCACGATCAGCACGTGCGCGAGCACTCCGATCGCCGATGTCGCCGCGCGACCGACGCTCGCGACCATGCCGCCGCCGGGGCCTGCCTGCTCGAGCATCTCCAGCAGGCGCTCGTCGAGGTCGGTGATGCCGATCTGCTCCTGGAAGTATTTCCAGGCCTCGCGCAGCCGATCGACCATCTCGCCGGCCTGCTCGCGCAGCATCCCGCCGAACAGCCAGCCGACCGCGATCAGCAGCGCAGCGACCAGCAGCGGCGCAGCGGTCAGCGCCAGCCGCGGCGGCAGCTTCAGGTAGTGCTCGAGCACCTCGGCGATCATCCGCAGCACCAGGGCCAGCAGCACTGCGCCGAAGATCAGCAGCAGCACGGGCCCCAGGTGCAGCACTGCCCACATCAACGCCGCGATTGCGGCGACGATCAGCACGCGGCGCGTGAATTCAGCCTCGGTCAGGGGTCGGGAGGCCATATCGGGTGCAGGTTGAGCAACCGCGTGCAAAGCAGGATCCAAGCCCGGAAAACGTTGTTCGGTGCCGACAGCCCGCGGTGACATGCCGAATCGGCGCCGGGCGGCGGCAGGCGATAATCGTGCGCCATGCCGATTCTAGAGAAACCGGGGCCGGCACCGACGCTCGCGCAGCTTCGCTCGGATCTAGGTTCCGAGTATGCGGTCAACGGTCTGATCGGCTTCATCTTCGCCGCCACCGGGCCGGTTGCCGTGATCCTGACGGTCGGCACCCGCGGCGGCCTGTCCGAGTCCGACCTCGCGTCGTGGATCTTCGGCGCGTTTTTCCTGAACTCGCTGATCAGCCTGGCGTTCTGCTGGCGCTACCGCCAGCCGCTGGTGTTCTTCTGGACGATCCCGGGCACCGTGCTGGTCGGGCCGGCGCTGAACCATCTGTCGTTCGCGCAGGTGATCGGCGCCTTCCACGTCGCCGGCATCGTGATGCTGCTGCTCGGCGCGTCGGGCTGGGTGCGCCGTTGCATGCAGGCGGTGCCGATGCCGATCGTGATGGGAATGGTCGCAGCGGTGTTCCTGCGCTTCGGCATCGATCTGGTGCGATCGCTGCACGACGACCCGGCGATCGCCGCGCCGATGGTGGCGGTGTTCATCGCGCTGACCGCGTGGGCGGCGGCCGGGCGCCGGCTGCCGCCGCTGGTAGGTGCGCTGCTGGTCGGCGCGATCGCGATCGCAGTGCTCGGCCGCTTCGATGCGGCCGCCGGCACCGCGTTCGAGCTCGCGCGGCCGAACCTGTACTGGCCGCAGTGGTCGTGGCAGGCGATGCTCGAGCTGGTGGTGCCGCTGGTGATCACGGTGCTGGTCGTGCAGAACGGGCAGGGGGTCGCGGTGCTCGATGCGGCCGGACACAAGGCGCCGATCAATGCGATCACTGTCGCCTGCGGCGCCGGATCCATCGCGACCGCGACGGTCGGGACGGTGTCGACCTGCCTGACGGGTCCGACGAACGCGATCATCGCGTCGTCCGGCCAGCGGCACCGTCACTACGTCGGCGGCCTGGTGTGCGCGACGCTGGGATTGGGATTCGGGCTGCTGTCGCCGCTGTTCACGCGGCTGCTGCTGGCCGCGCCCGCGGCATTCATCGCGACGCTGGCGGGGCTGGCGATGCTGCGGGTGTTGCAGACCGCGTTCACGATCTCGTTTCGCGACCGGTTCTCGCTGGGAGCGCTGGTCACGTTCGTCGTGACGGTGTCGGATCTGGCGATCGCGAACATCGGCGCGGCGTTCTGGGGGCTGGTCGCCGGCTTCATCGTGTCGTTGCTGCTCGAGCGCGACGACTTCCGCGCGTTGCGCCAGGCGCAGCGCGACGCGGCTGCGCAGCGCTGACGCCGCGACGCGGGCAGGGAACTTGCCGCCGCGACGCGGGCAGGGAACTTGCCGCATCTCGCGAGTCACCCTGACCGGTTGGAGATGGCGATGTCCGAACAGCACGATCGACCCGGCGCGCGGCCCGATCAGACGGCGCAGCGCGATCAGACGGCGCAGCGCGACGCCGGCAAGCCGCGAGCCGATCGCGGCGAGCGGCCGGCCGCGCAACCGGCGCAGGACGCTCCGATCGCCGCGGGCGACGAGGCGCGGCCGGGTACGCCCGGAACCGGCGAGGTCCCCTGCCCGGAGTGCGACGGCCGCGGCCGCATCGACGGCCGGCCTTGCGCGCACTGCGGCGGCAGCGGCCGGATCGTGCAGGCGATCGGCGGCGCCTGACGCGGGCCGGTTCGCGGCCGGCGCCGCGACGTCACAGCGGCCGGCGCGGCCACAGTCCGAGCGTGAGCGCCGTGCCGGCCAGAATCACCGCGCAGCCGGCGAGCATCTGCAGCGTCACCGCCTCGCCGAGATAGGCAGCGGCCGACGCCATTGCGACGACCGGGTTCAGGAACGTCACCGAGATCGCGCGCACCGGCCCGACGTTGCGC
>DATLGW010000603.1:0-2158 GCA_035540315.1 Burkholderiaceae bacterium
CACGTTCACGAACTACTTCCAGCCGCGGATCGCGCGCGCGGCGCTCGCGGTGCTGCAGCACGCCGGCTGGCGCGTGCGGATTCCGCGGGGGCACGTGTGCTGCGGCCGTCCGCTGTACGAGTTCGGCATGCTCGACCGCGCCCGCGACTACCTTGCGCACGCGATCGGCACGATCGGCGAGCACATCCGCAACGGCACGCCGATCGTGTGCCTGGAGCCGGCGTGCGTGTCGACGTTCCGCGAGGACCTGCTGAAGCTGCTGCCGTTCGACGCGCATGCGAAGCGGCTGTCGCGGCAGGTGCTGCTGCTCGACGAGCTGCTCGAGCGCGAAGCGCCGGACCTCGAGTGGCCGCGGCTGCGCCGCGACGCGCTGGTGCACCAGCACTGCCACCAGAAGACGGTGCTCAAGAGCGACGCGCAGTCGACGCTGCTCGAGCGGCTCGGCGTCGATGCGCGGATCCCCGACACCGGCTGCTGCGGAATGGCCGGGTCGTTCGGCTTCGAGGCGCACAAGTACGACGTGTCGATCGCCTGCGGCGAGCGGGTGCTGCTGCCGGCGGTGCGGCGCGCGCCGCGCGAGCGGCTGATCGTCGCCGACGGCTTTTCGTGCCGCGAGCAGATCGAACAGACGACCGGGCGGCGCGCGATGCACACCGCCCAAGTGCTGGAGGCGGCGCTGCGGCAGTAGGCAGGTCGCGATCCGGCGTTTTCACGAGGTGTCACTGGAGGCTTCTCATCATGTTGCGCACTGCGAGCGAATTGACCGGCTTCACGGTCGCGGGTTCCGACGGCGACGTCGGCACGCTGGAGGATCTTTATTTCGACGACACGAAATGGGCCGTGCGCCATTTCGTGGTCGATGCCGGCGGCTGGCTCACCGGGCGCAAGGTGCTGCTGTCGCCGCGAGCGGCGGTCGCGATCGATTGGGATTCGCGGCGGCTGACGCTGGACCTGACGAAGCGCCAGATCGAGGACAGCCCGGACATCGATACCGACAAGCCGGTGTCGCGCCAGCACGAGGTGCTGCTGTACGACTACTACGGCTATCCGTACTACTGGAGCGGCCCGTATCTGTGGGGCGATGCCGGCTTCCCGGCGATCATGCCCGGGACCTGGCACGCGCCGGACGAGGCGGTTCCGACGTCCGCCGAGCGCGCGAACCGCACACGCGGCGCCGCGGGCCTGGGCACGGCTGCCGACACCGGTTCGGTCGCGACCCGAGGTCCGACGCCGGCGTACGCCCCGGGCACGCAGCGCGATCGGCTGACCGGCGACGTCGCAATCGACGAGCGGCAGCGCGGCGACCCGCATCTGCGCAGCGCCCGCAACGTGACCGGCTACGACATCCGCGCGACCGACGATTTCATCGGCCACGTCGAAGATCTGCTGATCGACGACGAGGACTGGTCGATTCCGCTGATCGTCGTCGATACCCGCAACTGGTGGCCCGGCAAGAAGGTGCTGCTCGCGCCGTCGCGGATCGATGCGATCTCGTGGGAGGACGGCCGCGTGACCGTCAAGCTCACGCGCGAGCAGGTCGAGAACAGCGCCGAGTTCGACGCGTCGAACCCGCCGGCGCGCGAGTCGCGCAGCGAGCTGTACCGGCCGCTCGACTGGCCGCCGCGCAACCGGCCTTGAGCCGCTGAGCGACGGCGACGCTGCTCGCTTTCGACAGTCAGCCGCTGGCGATCAACGCCGGCTGGTTCGCGGTTTCGGCGCTGATCGTTTGGATCGCTGGAACGCGGCTGGCCGCGTATGCGGACGCCATTGCCGCACGCACCGGAATCGGTCAGGCGGCCGTCGGCATGCTGCTGCTGGGCGCGGTGACGTCGCTGCCCGAGGCATCGGTCAGCTCGACGGCGGCGCTGCGCGGCAATGCCGAGCTCGCCGTCAACAACCTGATCGGCAGCGTGACGATCCAGATCGTCGCGCTGGCGCTCGCAGATGCGCTGGTCAAGCGCGATGCGATCAGTTCGCTGGTCGTCCAGCCGGTCGTGCTGCTGCAGCTGGCGTCGAACATCCTGCTGTACGCGCTGCTCGCACTGGCGGCCGCCTTCGGTGACGTTCCGCTGGCCGGCGCCGGTGTCGGGACTTGGCTGCTGTTCGCGTGCTTCGTCGGTACGCTGTGGGTGATCTCGCGCGAACGCGGCCCGGCGCC
>DATLGW010000604.1:0-1581 GCA_035540315.1 Burkholderiaceae bacterium
TACATCAGCGCGACCCGGTCGGCAATTTCGCTGGAGGTCGCGACGTCGTGCGTGATCAGGATGAAGCTGGTGCCCAGATCGCGCTTGATGCGCTTGAGCGCGTTCATGATGCCGGCCTGCGTGAGCACGTCCAGCGCGGACGTGGGTTCGTCGAGGATCACCAGCTGCGGCTCGGTCACCAGCGCCATCGCGAGCACTGCGCGCTGGCGCATGCCGCCCGACAGCTCGAACGGATAGCGCTGCAGGAAGTCGGCCGAGATGCCGACGATTCCGAAGACCTCGGCCGCGCGTTCGAGCGCGCGCGCGCGCGGCCAGCCGCGGTGCACGCGCAGCGGCTCTGCGACCTGCTCGCCCACGCGCACGACCGGGTTCAGCGCGTTCATCGCCGCCTGCATCACCATCGAGATCCGGACCCACCGGAGCTCCGAGCGGAACCGCTCCTCGGACCAGCGCATCACGTCCTCGCCGTCGACGAGCACGCGGCCGCTGTACGTGTGCACGTTGCGCGGCAGCAACCGCATGATCGCCTTCGACAGCGAGCTCTTGCCGCAGCCGGATTCGCCCAGCACGACCAGCGCCTCGTTGCGCTGCAGATCGAAGCTGACGCCGTCGACGGCGCGAACGACGCCGCGAGCGCTGCGGTAGTGCAGGCACAGATTCTCGACCCGAAGCAGCGGCTCGCTCATGTCAGATCGCCCGCAGCCGCGGGTTGAAGATCCGGTCCAGCGCGAAACCGAGCATCGCAAAGCCCAGCCCCGTCAGCATCAGCAGCACCGCAGGGCCGAGCACCCAGTAATAGAAGCCGTGGTAGAGCGCGCTTTGCGCCTGCGCATCGTTGAGCACCTTGCCCCAGGTCGGCAGCACCGGGTCCCCAAGCCCGAGCACCGCGAGCGACGCCTCCAGGAACACGAAGCTCGGGATCAGCGTGACGAACGTCGGGATCAGCACCGGCAGGATCCGCGGAATCATGTAGCGCAGCACGATTCGGGAGCTCGACGCCCCGTACGCGCGCGCCGACTCGATGTACGCCGATTCGCGGATCGGCAGCAGCATCGCGCGGTACATCTTGATGCCGGCGCTGAAGATTCCGAGCGCGACGACCACGCCCAGCATCAGCCAGATGCTGGTGGAGTACAGCGTGCCGACCATCACCAGGATCGGCAACGTCGGCAGGATCATGTTCACTTCGGTGAGCCGCTGCAGCAGCGCATCGACCCAGCCGCCGAACCACACGCCGAATGCCGCGATCACCAGCGTGGTCAGCGTCGTGCCGACCGCGGCAATCAGGCCGAACGCGAGCGCCACCGGCGTGCCCCACAGCAGCGCGACCATCAGGTCGCGCCGCTGGTGGTCGGTTCCCGCCAGCCCGTGCACGCGGCCGTACACGACGAAATCGGCATCCAGCCGCGCATCGTCCTCAAATACGATCGCGTCGATCGTCAGCCGGTAGCGTCCCGGCAGCACCTGCGCCGGTCCATCGGCAGCCGGAGCCGCGAACAGGCCCACGTGCGGCGCGCGCCCGAGCCGGCGCTCGAGGTTCCAGTCCTGCGAGATCGAGATCCGCTGCTCGCCGCGGACGCG
>DATLGW010000605.1:0-14217 GCA_035540315.1 Burkholderiaceae bacterium
GCAGCATCGTTGCGCGCGCCGGCGTCGCGCCGTCGCCGTCGGCGGCCGGCGCGTCGATGCCGGTGCCCGCCGGCGGTGCCGCTGCGCGCTGCGGCCGCGGCAACGCCCAGTTCAGCGGCAGGCCGATCGCCAGGTGCGCAAGGGCCCACGCGATACACGCGCCGCGCCAGCCGAACTGCAGCTCGAGCGCGGTCGAGATCGGCCAGCCGACGGTGCTCGCGAAGCCGGCAATCAGCGTGATGTGCGTGATCGAGCGCCGCGCGTCGGCGCCGTACAGGCCGGTCAACGTCGCGAACGCCGGCTCGTACAAGCCCATCGACATGCCGGCGCCGAGCACCAGCCAGGCGACGATCAGCGAGACGGGCCCTTGCGCAGCCGCCAGCAGCACGAGACCGAGCGCCAGCAGCAGGTTCGACGCGCACAACACGTCGCGGCCCCCGCGCGCGTCGATGCGCCGCCCGACGGCCGGCCCGAGGAAGCCGGAGACGATCAGCGCGATCGAGAATGCGCCGAACACCCACACCGGGCTCAGCTCGAGCGCGCGGGCGATCGGCAGCGCGAGGATCGCGGGCAGGTAATAACTCGACGCCCATGCGAGCGTCTGCGCAGTGCCGAGCGCGAACACGGCCTGCCGGCGGGTTTTCCAGGTCATTTTCCCGATTGTCGCCTGCCGTTTCGGGCCTTGTCGATCCGCGGCCCGGTGTGCGTCAATAACGCGAGACGCAAGCGCGGTCGGCGCAACACTTCACGGAGGCTCCATGGACGTCAGTCGATTGGTCGAGCCCGACCGGGTACACCGTCGCGTGTACACCGATCAGGCGGTTTTCGACCGGGAAATCGAACGCATTTTCGAGCGGATCTGGGTCTACTGCGGCCACGAGTCGCAAGTGCCGCGGCCGGGCGACTATCACACGCTGCTGATCGGGCGCCAGCCGATGGTGATGGTGCGCGACCGCGACGGCCGGATCCGCGTGCTGTACAACCGCTGCCCGCACCGCGGCGTGCAGCTGTGCGGCAACCAGCGCGGCAACACCGGCTCCGCGTTCGTGTGCTCGTATCACGCGTGGAGCTTTCATCTCGACGGTCGTCGCCGCAGCTTTCCGCTGCCCAAGGGCTACGACGGCACGCGGATGGACGAAAACAATCCCGACGGGCACATGAAGGCGGCCGCTCGCGTCGACTCGTACCGCGGGTTCGTGTTCGCGAGCCTGGCGGCCGACGGTCCGTCGCTCGCGGAGTTCCTCGGCGACGCGAAAGTCGCGTTCGACGACATGTGCGACCGCTCCCCGGTCGGCGAGGTCGAGGTCGTGCCGGTGTGCCATCGGGTGATCCAGCATTCGAACTGGAAGTTCTTCATGGAGAACCAGCTCGATGCGCTGCACCCGTCGGTCACGCACCAGTCGACCGGCGTGGCGGCCGGGCGCGTCGAGCAGCGGATCAAGCAGCAGACCGGCAAGGTGCCGCTGTACTACCACTACCTGTCGGCGTTCGCGTCGAAGTTCGAGCAGTGGGATTCGGTGCAGACGATCAATTTCCCGCGCGGCCACGGCATCCTGAAAGCCTACATGGGGCTGCGGCCGCAGGACCCGGACACGCTCGAGCACGAGGCGATGCTGAAGAAGGCCTACGGCGAGGACAAGGCCGAGGAGTACCTGTCGCGCGGAATCCACCACGTGCTGATCTATCCGTACCTGTCGGTGCAATCGCCGCTGCAGCAGCTGCGCTGCATGCGCCCGCTCGCGCCGAACAAGACGCTGTCGGAGATCTGGCATTTCCGGTTGAAGGGCGCGCCCGAGGCGATCTACCGGCGCTCGCTGTGGTACTTCAACCTGGTGAATTCGCCGTCGACGATGGTCAACGCCGACGATCTCGAGAACTGGACCAAGGGTCAGTGGGGGCTCGAGTCGAGCGGTCTCGACTGGGTCAGCTTCCACCGCAACTTCGGCGGCGACACCGAGGACAACGGCGTGCTGTATTCGAACAACGGGACGTCCGAAGTCGTGATGCGCAACCAGTTCCGCGCATGGGCGCAATACATGGCGCAGGAGTAACGAGAGATGACCGACAAGCAAGCGAAGCTGCGCCAGAACGTCGTCATCGAGGGCGCGCAGGACGAGGCGGTCGGCGCGCAGGCGATCGAGCCGGAGTTCGCGAACCGGCCCGATGCGCGCGCGTCCACGCCGATGCAGATCCGCCCTGCGGTCGCGATCGAGCCCGAGCTGCAGCGGCGCATCGAGCAGTTCCTGTTCTGGCAGTCCGAGCTGCTCGACTCGAAGCAATGGCAGCAGTGGATCGACCTTTTCGCCGACGACGGCGTCTACTGGATGCCGGTGACGCCGGACCAGACCGAATGGGAAGGCTCGCCGTCGATCTTCGCCGAGGACAAGCCGATGATGGAGATCCGGATGGGCCGGATCAGCCATCCGATGGCATGGTCGCAGGCGCCGGCCTGGGCGACGACGCACCTGGTCGGCAACGTCGTCGTCGAGGCGGCCGATCCGCAGCAGCTGGTCGTGCGCTCGCGGTTCCAGATGATGGAGCTGCGCCGCGACATGGTCCGCCACTTCGGCGGCACCTACCGGCACACGCTGGTGCGCGACGGCGACTCGTTCCGGATCCGGCTGCAGCGCGTCGACCTGTTCAACGGGCAGGCGCCGTACGACTACGTGCTGCAGGCGTGGGTCTGACGCGTCCCGCGTGACGCGCGGCGGCGCAATCGGCGCGGCCGCTGCGGCGATTGCCGCTGCGGCGATCGCCGCCTGCCAGCCCCGCGTCGACCCGGGCCCGCCGACGCTGCGCTGGTACGTTGCCGACGAGCGCTCGGGCGCGTTCGCCGCGATCGCGGCGGCGTGTTCGCGCGACGCGGCCGGCGCGTACGCGATCCGGATCGCGCCGTTGCCGGCCGATGCCGACCAGCAGCGCGAGCAGCTCGCGCGCCGGCTCGCCGCGCGCGACCGCGACATCGACCTGATCGGAATGGACGTGATCTGGACCGCCGAGTTCGCGGCGGCCGGCTGGATCCTGCCGCTCGAGGGCGCGGTCGCACAGGCCGCGCGCGCCGACCGGCTCGCCGCGCCGCTGGCGAGCGCGAGCTGGCAAGGTCGGCTGTGGGGGGTGCCGTTCACGTCGAATGCCCAGCTGCTGTGGTACCGGCGCGACCGCGTCGCGGCCGCGCCGCGCACGTGGGACGAGATGATCGCGATGGCCGAATCGCTCGGCGAGCTGGGAACGATCCAGGTGCAGGGAGAGCGCTACGAAGGGCTGACGGTGTTGTTCGTGTCGCTGCTCGCATCGGCGGGAGGTTCGGTGCTCGAGGCCGACGGCGCCAGCGTCGCGTTGCCGCCCGGTCCGACCGCGCGCGCGCTCGCGGTGATGCGGCGGCTGGCGACGTCGCCCGCGGCCGACCGCGCGCTCGCGAACGCGCGCGAGGATCAGGCCCGTATCGGTTTCGAGTCCGGCGGCTCGTCGTTCATGATCAACTATTCGTTCGTCTGGCCGAGCGCGCAGCGAAACGTGCCGCAGTGGGCGGACCGGATCGGCTGGGCGCGCTGGCCGGCGGTCGTCGACGGCGTTCCGAGCCGCGTCGCGGTCGGCGGCTACAACCTGGGCGTCAGCGCGTTTTCGCGCTGGCCGCAGCAGGCGATGGACGCGGCCGCGTGCATCGGCGCGCCGCAGCACCAGCGGCTCGCCGCGGTGCAGGCCGGGCTGCCGCCGACGATCGCGGCGCTGTACGACGATCCGCAGCTGCGCGCGCAGTTTCCGTTCGCCGACGTGTTGCGCGACACGCTGCGCGACGCGGTCCAGCGCCCGCAGACGCCGCTGTACAACGACGTGTCGCTCGCGATCGCGCGCACGCTGCACCCGATGCGCGATATCGATCCGCAGCGCGACGACGCGCGGCTGCGCGGCGCGCTGCAGCGGGCGCTGCGATCCGAGGGCCTGCTGTGAGCGAGCGGCCGGCGTTGCCGCAACGCGGGCCCGCGCGCGCGGCCCGCGCCGAAACGCGGCTGGGATGGTGGCTGTGTGCGCCGGCGATCGTCGCGATGCTGGCGGTGACCGCGGTGCCGATCGCCTATGCCGTCTGGCTGTCGCTGTTCCGCCACGACCTGCGCTTCCCTGCCGAGCGGGCATTCGTCGGGCTGTCCAACTACGCCAGCATTCTCGGCTCGGAGGTCTGGTGGCAGGCGCTGTCGAACACGGCGCTGATCACCGTCGCGTCGGTGTCGGTCGAGCTGGTGCTGGGTTTCGCGCTCGCGTTCGTGATGCACCGCGCGACGATCGGCCGGCGGATCGTTCGTGCCGCGGTGCTGCTTCCGTACGCCATCGTCAGCGTCGTAGCCGCGCTCGCTTGGCGCTTCGCGTTCGACCCGGCGACCGGATTCGCCGATGCGCTGCTGGCGCACGACGGCGCGTGGCTGGCCGCGCGGCCGACCGCGCTGGCAGTGATCGTCGCCGCCGAGATCTGGAAGACCACGCCGTTCGTCGCGCTGCTGCTGCTGGCCGGACTGACGCTGGTGCCGCGGCAGCTGCTCGATGCCGCGCGCGTCGACGGCGCCGGCGCAGCGCAGCGTTTCGTGCGGATCACGCTGCCGCTGATGAAGCGCGCGGTTCTGGTCGCGGTGCTGTTCCGCACGCTCGACGCGTTCCGGATCTTCGACATGGTGTTCGTGCTCACCCGCGGCGCGCAGGACACCGAGACGGTCGCGATCGTCGCCTACGACACGCTGATCGTGCGGCTGAACCTGGGGCTGGGGTCGGCGGTGTCGGTGCTGATCTTCGGCTGCGTGGTCGCGATCGCATGGGCGCTCGTGCGCGGGTTCGGCGCGCTGCCGGCCGGCCCCGAGACGGAGCGCAGATGAGCGCGCCGCGCTTCGCCGACCTCGGCTGGCATGCGGCGGGTGCGCTCGCGGTCGTCTATGCGCTGCTGCCGGTCGTGTGGATCGTGTCGCTGTCGGTCAAGCCGGCGGCCGATCTTGGCGATCGGCGGCTGCTGCCGCGGCGCGTTACGTTCGAGCACTACCGCGCGATTTTCGACGACGCGCAGTTTCCGGCCGCGCTCGTCAACTCGATCGGAATCGCATCGATCGCGACGCTGCTCGCGGTGACGCTGGCGGCGATGGCGGCCTATGCGATCGTGCGGCTCGATTTCCGCGGCAAGTCGCTGGTGCTCGGCGCGGCGCTGACGATCGCGATGTTTCCCGGCATCGCGATCATCGGCCCGCTGTTCGAGATCTGGCGCCGCGTTGGCCTGTTCGACACGTGGGCCGGACTGGTGATCCCGTACCTGACGTTCGCGCTGCCGCTGGCGATCTGGATGCTGACCGCGTACTTCCGCGAGCTGCCGTGGGAACTCGAGCGCGCGGCCCGGATCGACGGCGCGACCCGGCTGCAGGCGTTCGTGCACGTGATCGTGCCGCTCGCTGCGCCGGGCGTGTTCACCGCGGCGATCCTGGTGTTCATCTTCGCATGGAACGACTTCCTGTTCGCGATGGCGCTGACGTCGACCGACCGTGCGCGCACGGTGCCGGCGGCGATCGCGTTCTTCACCGGCGCATCGCGCTTCGAGCTGCCGACCGGTTCGATCGCCGCCGCATCGGTCGTCGTCACCGTGCCGCTGCTTGCGATCGTGCTCGCGTTCCAGCGGCGGATCATTGCCGGGCTGACCGCCGGCGCGGTCAAGGGCTGAGCCGGCGATGGCCGAGATCGTGCTCGCCGGCGTCGCGAAGCGTTTTGCCGACGGCACGGTCGCGCTGCACCCGACCGACGTTGCGATCGGCGACGGCGAGCTGTTCATCCTGGTGGGCCCGTCGGGGTGCGGCAAGTCGACGCTGCTGAACCTGATCGCGGGCCTCGACGAGGTTTCGGAAGGCGAGGTGCGGATCGACGGCCGGGTCGTCAACGGCGTCGATCCGAAGGACCGCAACATCGCGATGGTGTTCCAGAGCTATGCGATCTACCCGCACCTGTCGGTGCGGGAGAACCTGTCGTTCCCGCTGCAGATGGCGAGGCTGCCGAAGGACCAGATCGCCGCGCGCGTCGCGCGCGCGGCCGAGATCCTCGAGCTGGGCCCGCTGCTCGACCGGCGTCCGGCGAGCCTGTCCGGCGGCCAGCGCCAGCGGGTCGCGATGGGGCGGGCGATCGTGCGCGAGCCGGCGGCGTTCCTGCTCGACGAGCCGCTGTCGAACCTGGATGCGCGGCTGCGCGTGCAGATGCGCGCCGAGATCGCGCGGTTGCAGCGCGAGCTGCGCACGACGATGGTCTACGTGACGCACGACCAGACCGAGGCGATGACGCTGGGGGACCGGATCGCGGTGCTGCGCGCAGGGCGCGTGCAGCAGATCGGGACCCCGCGCGAGCTCTACGAGCGGCCGCGCAACGTGTTCGTCGCGACGTTCATCGGCGAGCCGCCGATGAACGTGGTGCCGGGCACGGTTCGCAACGGGCGCCTCGTGCTGCCGTTCGGCGAGCTCGCGCTGTCGCCGGCGCAGCGGCAGCGGATCGGCGATCGGGTCGATGTGCTCGCGGGGATCCGGCCGGAGCATTGGTCGCACGCGGCGTCGCCGGCGGGCGGGGCCGATTCCGGCACGGCATTCGATGCGACGGTCGAGCTCGTCGAGTGGCTCGGCGCGGACCTGTACGTGCATTTCAGTGCCGTCGCCGCCGGCGCGCGTTTCCCGCTGATCGCGCGCGTCGACCCGGCGCTCGCGGTCGCGCGCGGCAGCCGGATCGCGCTGTGCGTCGACCCGGCGCGGCTGAACCTGTTCGACTCGCGGACCGAGGAAAGCCTGTCGGAAACGCAGCCGGCGCGATTGGACTGAATCCCCGCTGAGGGCGCCCCGCGACCGCCGATCCGCACGCGCGAGATCGTTCGGTCGGAAACGCGAATTGTCGCGAACCGGTTGAGGAGGTTTTATTGGCGTTATTGCGCCTGGCTGGCAATTGCATCATTGTTGCAATAGAGATACGATGGCGTCCACTCGAAACAGGGAGACCGTGGATGGCCAGGATCGCTTCGGGAATCGCACTGACGGCGTCGTTGCTGCTTGCAGCCTGCGGCGGTGGCGGGGGCGGGGCAGACGGCCACGGCCATCACGAGAGCCATATCGACACCGCAGGCCGGATCGTGATGGCCGAGGCAGGGCAGCCCAAGGCTTACGTATTCGACCTCGATTCCGGCTCGACGATCGCCGGATTGGACCTCCTTCACCCCGCGACGGCTCTGTATGCGAGTCCCGGCAAGCGCTACGCGCTCGCGTTCCAGCGTCTGAACGATTCGGTCCAGATCATCGACGGGGGCATCTGGCAGGAGCCTCACGACGACCATTTCGACGACTACAAGGAGGCGCCGCAGCTGCGGCAGTGGCGCCTGACCGAGCGGCGGCCGACGCACTATCAGGCTCACGGCGCGCAGGCAGCCCTGTTCAACGACGGCTCAGGCGATCCGCTGGTGCCGGCAAGCGTGCAGGTGCTGACCGATGCGAGCATCGGAGCGTCGAAGGTCGAACAGCAACTGGCACTGCCGATGCCGATGCACGGCGCAGCCGAGCCGCTCGGAAACTACCTGCTGACGACGTATCGTGCCCCGGACGCAGCCTCGACGCTGCCCTCGCAGGTCGAGCTGTACCGGCGCACCGCCGCCGGCTACGAGTTCGTCCGCCGCTTCGACCCGAGCTGCCCCGGCCTGCACGGCAGCGCGAGCAACGAGCGGCACAGCGTGTTCGGCTGCACCGACGGCGTGCTCGTCGTGACGCGCACCGGCGACGCGTTCGACGCCGAAAAGATCGCAAACCCCGCTGCGCTGCCAGACGGCGCGCGGATCGGCACCGTCGCAGGGCACGCCGACCGCGATACGTTCGTCGCGATCGCATCGCCTGGCCATCTGTTCGAGATCGATCCGAAGGCGAAGACGATTTCGCCGATCGAATGGGCGCAAGGCCGCACCCGCAGAGCCCACGGCTTCGATGCGCACGGCGAGAACTTCCTGGTGCTCGACGACACCGGCACGCTGCACATCCTCGATGCCGAGGGCGGCTGGAACAAGCGCGCGTCGCTGGCCGCGATCCAGACGATGCCCGCGGAAAGCCCGTTCCCCGCGATCGCGTTCAGCAGGGCCGCCGACAAGGCATTCCTGTCCGATCCGGTGGGCAAGGCGCTGGTCGAGATCGATCTGAAGACCGCGGCAGTGGGCAAGCGCCACGCGCTCGGCTTCACGCCGTCGGCGCTCGTCTGGGTCGGGATCCCGCGTCACGAGCACTGATCGCAAGGCGTCCGATGCGTCATCTCGCGTTGCTCGCAGCTGCATGTCTGGGCGCCGCGCCGGCGGCCGACGCCGTTGCGCAGGGCCTGCGCCCCGATCTGAGCGTGATCCTGGACGGCGCGTACCGGTCGCGCGCGCTCGCGCTCGACGACCGTCAGCGCGGCTTCGGCCTCGGCCATGCGGAACTGTTCGCCAGCGGCAACGTCGACGACCGGTTCTACGCGCAGGCAGTCGCGGCGCTTCATTCGCACGCAGGTCAGACCGAGCTCGACCTCGAGGAGGCGTTCGTCGAGACGCGCGGCTTGCGCGGCGGCGTCATCCTGCGCGCGGGCCGCTTCCTGTCGCAGCTCGGGTACCTGAACTCGCAGCATCCGCATGCGGACGACTTCGCCGACCGGCCGCTGCCGTACCGGGCGTTCTTCGGCAGCCACTACAGCGACGATGGGGTTCGCGCGGATTGGGTGCTGCCGGTACCGTTCTACTGGCGCATCGGCGCGGAGGTGCTGCGCGGCGCGCGCCTGGCCGAGCGGGGACCTCAGGCTCCGGCGGCCGGCGTGTTCACGCTGGGCACGAAGATCGGCGGCGACATCGGCGTCGCCCACAGCTGGCAGGCGGGCATCGGCTTCCTGCGCAACCGGCTGCCGCTGGGCGACCATGAGCACGGCCACAGCCATCAGCATGATGCGCACGATCACCACGATCACGCGCATGCGCACGGCGCGCGCTTCACCGGCCGCAACCTGTGGATCGGCGATCTGGTCTGGAAATGGGCGCCCGGCGGCAACAACCGCGATCGGCAGCTGCGGCTTGCGGCCGAATACGCGAGAGTCACCGATCCGAGCCCCTACGCTCGCTCGCGCGACTTCCACGAGGGCTGGTACGCGTGGGCCGTCTACCGCTTCCATCCACAGTGGGAAGCCGGCGTGCGCCACGGCGGGCTGTACGTGCGCGAGCCCCACGGAAATCACTTCCACACCGGACAGCTTCAGGAGACCGACGTGATGCTCGCGTGGCGCCATTCGCATTTCTCGCTGGTTCGGCTTCAGTACACGCAGCAGCGCGCGCGTCGCGGCTTCGCCGACGCCGGGTGGGCGGTGACGCTGCAGTTCGTCGTCAGCCTCGGCAGCCATGGCGCACACGCGTTCTGACCGCAGCGTCGTGCGGGCATTCGTCGCGGCGATCGGCGCATTCGCGTTCGCATTCGCGTTCGCGCCGCGTGCGCTTGCGGTCGAGATCTTCGCCTGCGAGCCCGAATGGGCCGCGCTCGCGCGAGCGCTCGCGCCGCAGGCGCGGGTGTTCAGCGCAACGCATGCGCGGCAGGATCCGCACCACATCGAGGCGCGGCCGAGCCTGATCGCCGCGCTGCGGCGTGCGGACCTCGCGGTCTGCACCGGCGCCTCGCTCGAGGAAGGTTGGCTGCCGATGCTGCAGCGGCGCTCGGGCAATCCGGCAACGCAAGACGGCCGGCCCGGCATGTTCTACGCCGCCCAGGTCGTCGAGCTCGCCCGGGCGCTGCCGAATGCCGACCGCAGCCTGGGTCATGTCCATGCCGAGGGCAACCCGCACTTCCACCTGGATCCGCATCGGCTGCAGCAGGTCGCCGCGGCGCTGGCCGAGCGGTTGGCGCTGATCGACGCCGCTCGCGCGACGTCTTACCGCGAGCGGCATGCACAGTGGGCGCGCGATTGGCAGCAGCGGATTCGACGCTGGCAGACGCAGGCAGCGCCGCTGCGCGACCGCGTCGTCGTCGCGCAGCACGCGGACTTCGGCTACCTGTGGGATTGGCTGGGCATCCACCAGATCGCCGACCTGGAGCCGTTGCCGGGGATGCCGCCGACAGTGGCGCACCTGCAGCAAGTGCTCGACGACGTGCGCGCCGCGCCGCCCGGCGCGATCGTGCAGACGCTGTACCAGGACCCGCAATCGGGGCGCTGGCTCGCATCGCGCATCGGCGTGCCGCTGCTGACGTTGCCGTCGACCGTCACGCAAGAGCCGCCGAGCGACGACCTCGCAGGGCTGTTCGACATGCTGATCGAGCGGCTGATCCAGGCGCTGGTGCCGCCGCCGCGGTGACCGATCTCGATCTGCTGCTGACGCCGCTCGCCGCAGGCGCGCTCGCGCTGCTGACGCACGTCCCGCTGGGCGAGCAGGTGCTTCGGCGGCGGATCGTGTTCATCGATCTGGCGATTGCGCAGTGGGCGGCGCTGGGCGCGCTGCTCGCTGCGTCGCTCGCGGTCGACACGGCGATCCCGCTCTGGCTGTCGGGCGGCGTCATGGCGCTGTGCGGCGCCGTCCTCGTTGCCTGGCTGGCGCGGGCGTGGCCGAGCCGGCGCGAGGCGCTGATCGGCCTCGTCTACATCGGCGCGGCGGTGCTCGCGCTGCTGGCGACCCGTGCCGATCCGCGGGGCGCGCAGCGGGTCGCGGCGATGCTGTCGGGGGATGTGCTGTGGGTCGGTGCGGTCGACCTCGTCCCGCTGGCGGCTGCGACCACGGGCTTCGTCGCGCTCCACGTCGCTCGCCCGCAGCTGTGGCTCCGCGACGCTGTCTTCTATGCTGCGTTCGCGATCCTCGTCAGCCTGTCGGTGCCGCTGCTGGGCGTCTACCTCGTGTTCGCGACGCTGATCGCGCCGGCGCTCGCGCTGGCCGACGGCCGCCACGGCGGTTGGACCCGGGCCGTCGGCTGGGGCCTGGCCGGCTATGCGGCCGGGCTGCTCGCGTCGCTGCGGTGGGACCTGCCGAGCGGACCCTGCATCGTGCTCGCGCTGATGGCCGCATGCGCCTGCGGCGCAGCGATCGATCGCGCCGCGCGCAGGCCTGCCCGGCAGCGCGTCGGGCGGCGGTGACCGCTTGCGGAACCGCGACCTCTGGCGCTGCGCCGACGTTTCGATCCCCGGCAGATGGCACGCAACGCCCGAATCAGCCGGAGCGGATCGGCGCTGTCAGTTCCCGCGCCGGTTCCCCTGGATCAGCCGGTACATGCCCTCGACGTTCAGCGGGAACATCTGCTGATAGCCGCCCCAGCTCTCGTACTTCGGCATCCGCACCGTCTGGCGCACCTCGTCGAGGCTCTTGCCCTCGCGCGAGAGCTTCAGCACCTCGTCGCGCAGCTCCTCCATGTAGGTGCGAAACGCGCGCACGTGGCTCTTGTCGCCCAGCGGCCCGTGCCCGGGAACCAGCACGTCGAAATCCATCGCCTCGACGCGCTGCAGCGACTCGATCCAATCGGTCAGATACGAGTCCTGCAAGTCGCGGAATGCGACCGCGCCCACCGGAATGAAATCGACCGCGAACAGCAGCCGCTGCGCGGGGAACCGCATCACGATCGAGTTGTCCGAATGGTTGCGGCCGACGTGGCTGAGCTCCACGGTCGTGCCGCCGAGCTCGATCGTCATCCGGTCGGTGAACGTGACCTGCGGCACCGCGGTCGGGCGCTTCTCTCCGATGATCACCCGGCGCGCGTTCTCGTGCGCGACGACGGTCGCGGTGTCGGCGAACACCTCGCCGCCGGACGAGTGGTCGGCATGATCGTGGCTGTAGATCAGGTACCGGACCGGCTGCTTGAAGCGGCTCTCGAGCTCGGCCTTCAGCCAGCGCGCGGCATCGGCGTTGATCGGATCGGTCGCGATGATTCCGGCGGGCGTGACCGCGAACACGGAGTAGTGGAAATTGTTGCGGAACCGCCAGACGTTGTCCTTGATCTGCGTGATCTCGCGCACCGGCTGGGTCTGCGCCACGGCCGGGGCTGGGGACGTCGAAACCGCCGCGATCAGCGTCGCGGCAAGGCAGGCGAGGGCGGTTCGGGATTTCATCGCGGGCGTCTCCGGATAACGCTGCGCACGCTACTGCCGGCGCGGCGCGCGCGTCAAGCCCTCGCGCCCAGCGCCTGCCCTGCCAGCGACGGCTGGTCTGCGCTGGATCTGCATTCACCCGATTCGCCGCCGTTCCGCCCCGCCCGCCGGCGGCGGTGCGTGGCCGCGTCATTCAGCAGCCGGTGCTAATGACCGCGACCGTGCCGGTCGTCTGATCGTATGTGACCCAGCAGTTGTCGACGTTGGAGGTGAACTGAAAGCGGGCGCCGGTCGCGTTGTACGTGAACCCGTCGATTTTGACGGCGTTGCCGATGCCGGCCGCGGTATTCAGCGGAACGCCGCCATCGGTGGCGCCAGTTGCTACCGCGACTGCGGTCCCGTCGGTCAACGTGACGGGGTCACGCCCGTGCCGTTCGCCACGTACCGCGCTTGCACCAGCGGAACCGCCGTCCGCGCGGCTCCCGCGACGCCGTTCAACGCGGCACTCGGGCCTGCTTCACGTTCGTCGTGTAGCGCGGGATCGCAAACGTGCCGAGGACAACCAGCATCGCGGTCACTGCGAACGGCTCGATCAGCGTGTATCCCTTCGGCTTCGGTGCCATCGAGTCTCCAAGGAAGCCCTGTTGCCGACCAAAGTTGCGTTGCCGGGATCGATTCAACCCCATCGGGGTCCCACAGAGCATCTTCTGTCGGTCGCGCTCTGAGTGAGCTGGCGGCCCGCTCGATGGCGGTTCTGTGGGGACGGCCGGAGCCGCGATTGCGTGCTGGTTGACGACCTCAGGCGCCTCGCCGGACGATCTGCGGCGCACAAGCAGGCCCTTTGCCGTCGTTGCCGTCGCGCGAGAAATGGGATCATGCGTGAATGGATGCACGCCGGCTCGGTGACTTATTTCCGCACCGAGCCACCCGTCGACGGACGGGTGCCTTCAGGCGGCGTACCGTGGTTGACGCGCTCGCCGTTTCATACGATCGATGGCAGTGCAGTGACTGCCGCTCGGCCTGGGGAGGTTCGTGCGGCGCAGCCTCGGACCCGGCATGCTCACGATACTGAGTAAACGACAGTGGCTATTCCGAACAAATCGGCGATTCACCTCGAATGGGAACAGCGGCGCGATGCCGCTCGTCCCGAGCCCGCGCAGCGGCAGATCCGCGAGCCGCTGAACGAATTCGGTCGGGAATTGCTTGCCCGCCTGCCGCCCGAGGTCCCGCTCGCGCAGACTGCGACCCAGTTTCCGCACGTCGTGAATCGGCTGAGCGTGCTGTGGGACGACGCAGGTGCATTCGGCAAGGCGATCGACGATCTGCTGCTCGACGACCGGAGACAGCGGCAGGGTTTCCCGTTCGAGGTCCTGCTCGAGCTCACGGAGCTGCGCGAGTTCTATTCCCGAAGCCGCGAAGCGCTTCGACCGCGCCGCTGGCCGTAGCGCGTGCAGGATCCGGGCTCGCGCTGCGGCGCGTCAAGAGTCCACGATCCACACCGATTCCTTCAGCAGCGACACTGCGGCGTCGACGCCGACGGCGATCGTATTGCGCTGCGCGACGTGCGCCGACAGCGAGAACGTCAGCGGCTCGTCGGGCGCGTGCGCCGGCGCGAGCGTGATCTGCCACTGGTCGCCGAGCCGGATGCAGGCGGTGATCCGACCGGGCACCGGATTCTCGCGCGAGCCGAACGAGGGCCGGTCGCGCCGGTGCAGCACGATGCCGCTGGCCGGTACCGCCCAGTGCACTGGGTGGCCGGCGGCGCGCTGCGGTTGCGGTGCCGCCTGCAGCGGCAGCCCGCGCCAATCGAGCAACGTCGCGCGCTGCTGCGAGTCGTACCCGGCGACGGTTGCGGTGCCGATGTTCTTGATCGACACCAGCCGCGCGACGTCGAGCGACGCGGGCCGCGCCAGCACGTCGGGCGGCGCGCCGGTCTGCAGCGTCTTGCCCCGGTGCAGCACGCACATCCGGTCGGCCAGCATCGCGGCCTCCTGCAGCGAATGCGTGACCAGCACGACCGGCATCTGCAGTTGCCGGCGCAGGTTCGCCAGCTCCTCGTACAGCCGCTCGCGCGTGACCTGGTCGACCGCCGAGAACGGCTCGTCGAGCAGCAGCACGCGGGGCTCTCGCGCGAGCGCTCGCGCCAGCGCGACCCGCTGCTGCTGTCCGCCC
>DATLGW010000606.1:0-6280 GCA_035540315.1 Burkholderiaceae bacterium
GTATTGACTCAGCCGATCCAGCGCGCAAGGCGGCTGACCCAGGCGCTGCAGGCGCGTGGTTACGATTGCGTCGGCTGGCCGATGCTGCAACTCGAACCGACGGCCGAGCTCGATTCGGCGCTGCGCGAGCTCGAGTCGTACCGGGTCGTGGTGCTGCCGAGCCCGAGCGCGGTCGCAATCGTCGCCGCTCGGCTGGCGGAGCTCGAGCTGCGCTGGCCGCCGGCGACCGCAGTCGCGGTGGTCGGCCCGGGCAGCGAAGGCGAGCTGCGCCAGTGGCTGGGGGCGAGCGACGTGCCGACGGTGCTCGCGCCCCAATCGGAGCCGTACGACGCCGATGCGCTGCTCGCGCTGCCGCAATTCGCCGCGATTGCCGACGAGCCGACGCTGGTGCTGCGCCGCGCCGACGGGCGCGGCGACTGGATCGCCGTGCTGCGCGAACGCGGCCGGCGCGTGAACGAGGTGCATGCGTACGCGGCTTCGCCGCTGGCGCCGCCGGCGCATGCGCCCGAATGGCTTGCGCGGCAGGCGCAAAGCGGACGCGCGCTGGCGCTGTCGGTCGCGAGCATCGACGTGGCGGCGCGCCTGTCGCAGTGGGTCGATACGCTGGAGCCTGCGCTGGCCGAATGGTTCCGTTCGCATCCGGCGCTGACCGTGCATCCGCGGATCGAGCAGCGGTTGCGCGAGCTCAAATGGTCTCGGGTGGCGTTGCACGTGCCGGGCGGGCAGGGCCTGCTGCGCGCGCTGGAATCCATTTCGAACTGACGCGATGCCGGACGAAACGCCTTCGCCGACTGCAGCGTCCGGCAGCACGGACACCCCGGCACCCGCTCGGGCCGGCCCCGGTGCTCCCGCTGACACGCCTGCGGCTGCTTCCGCAGACGCGCCCGCCGCAGGCGTTCGCGCCGCGCAGCCGGCCGCGTGGCCGAAGATCGCGGTCGTGCTGCTGTCGATCGCGCTGGTGGTCGCGATCGGATTCCTGATCCAGCAGCGCTGGCTGCGCTTCGAGCGCGAGTAGGCGCGGCGCGTGCAGGGGCTCGAGCAGCGGCTGGCGGCGAACGAACAGCAGCTGAGGTCGCTGCAGGAGGGCCTGCGCGATGCGCAATCGCGCAATGCAGTGCTCGATTCGAAGCTCGGCGAGCTGGTCGGCGAGCAGGCGCAGCTGCGGCAGTTCTACGACCAGTTCGTGCGCGCGCGCGGCGACGCGATGCTGGCCGATGTCGAGCAGAGCCTGATGATCGCGAACCAGTATCTGCAGTTCGCCGGCAACGTGCAGGCGGCGCTGATCGCGCTGCAGGAAGCCGAGCAGCGGCTGGCGCAATCGAATCAGCCGGCGGTGCTGGGGCTGCGGCGCGCGATTTCCGCCGACATCGAGCGGCTGCGCGCGCTGCCGGCCACCGACATCGGCACCGCGATCACCCGGCTCGACTCGGTGCTGCAGGCGGTCGACCAGCTGCCGCTGCTCGCCGACGTGCGCGCGGCGGCCGAGCCGGCGCGGCCGCCGCAGGCCGACGAGCCGCCGCGGGCAGCGGGGCTCAGCGGATTGACCGAGCGGCTGCTGCGTACCGGCATCCAGGGCTGGGAATCGTTCGTGTCGGAGCTGCGGCAGCTGTTTCGAGTGCAACGCGTCGATCAGCCCGACGCGCTGCTGCTCGCGCCCGATCAGCGCTTCTTCGTGCGCGAGAATCTGCGGTTGTTGCTGCTGCACGCGCGGCTGAACCTGATGGCGCGCAACGAACCGCTGTTCCGGGCCGATCTCGCACGCGCGATCGACGCGCTCGAGCGCTACTTCGATCGCGACCAACGTGCCGTGGCGGCTGCGTTGGCAGCGCTGCGTCCGCTGCAGGGCGCGAAGCTGACCACCGAGCTGCCTGCGCTGTCGGAGAGCCTGGCGGCGGTCCGGTCGGCGCGCGCGGCGTCCGAGCGCAGGTAGCTTCGATGCGCTGGATCGCCTGGCTGCTGCTCGCGTTCGGCGCCGCGGTCGCGGTCGCAATCCTGGCGCGGTTCAATTACGGCAACGTCGCGATCCTGTGGCCGCCGTACCGCATCGAGCTGTCGGCAAACCTCGCGCTGGCGCTGCTGCTGCTGGGCTTCGTCGTGCTGTATCTGCTGCTGCGCGGCGCCGCCAGGACGCTGGCGCTGCCGCAGCGCGTCCGGGAATATCGCGAGCGGCGCGCGCAGGAGCGGGCGGCGCTCGCGCTTCGCGACACGGTGCTGGGGCTGCTCGAGGGCCGGTTGGCGCGGGTCGACAAGGCCGCGCAGCTCGCGCAATCGAATCCGGCGACGGCCGCGCCGGCGGCGCTGATTGCCGCGCGCGCCAGTCATCGGCTGCAGCAGTGGTCGCGGCGCGATCAGTGGCTTGCCGATGCCGCGCGCGACGACGCCGCGAGCGCGGCGCTGCTGACGACGAAGGCCGAGATGGCGATCGAGCAGCAGCAACCGCAGGCGGCGATCGAGATCGTCGAGCGGCTGCATTCGCGCGGCGCGCGGCACATCGTCACGATGCGCCTGGCGCTGGCCGCGTACGAACAGGCCGGCGACTGGGAGCGGATGCTGCATACGCTGCGGCTGATCGCCGGCCGCGATGCGATGCCGGCGCCGGCGCTGCGCCAGCTGCGGGTGACCGCGGCGTCGCAACTGTTGCGCGCGCGCGCCGGCGATGCGGCTGCAGTCCGGGCGGCGTGGCGGTCGTTCAAGCGCGACGAGCAGGCGCTGCCCGAGGTCGCCGCGCTGGCTGCGACGCTGCTGATCGACGCCGGTGCGTCCGACGAGGCGCGGCGGATCGTCGAGGTCGCGCTCGACGCCGACTACAGCGATGCGGCGATCGTCGTGTATGCGCGGATGGAGCAGGTTCCGGTGCGCGAGCGGTTGGCGCGCATCGAAGCCTGGCGAATGCGCTACGGCGATCCGCCGCGGCTGCTGCTCGAGCTGGGCCGGCTGTGCGTCGCCGAGCGGCTGTGGGGCAAGGCCGAGGAGTACCTGAAGTCGGCCACCGCGCGCGAGCCGACGGTCGCGGCACATCTGGCGCTGGGCGAGTTGTACGAACTGCTCGAGCGGCCGGCGGACGCCTCGCGTCAATACCGGCAGGCGGGCGAACTCGCGCTGGCGCTGCCTGCGCCCGCCGCCATCGCTTCGGCGCGGGCGCCGTGGGCGCTCCGACCGGAGGGCGGCGAGCTCGCGCTGGATGCGCGAGCGGTCGCGGCGGCCGCGCCGTTGCCGGTACCGGCTGCGGCAACGGCACCGCGGTTGCCGAGCGACGTGCAGGACGAGTCGCCGAAAACGGCGGCCTCGCCAGCCGACAGCACCGCGGAGTCCGCAGCCCCGAGGATTGCCGGCCCCCCGCGCGGTTGAAGCGCGGCGGACGCCGAATCCGTCAGACGCAGCGTCCGCCGTCGACTTCCAGACACGCGCCGGTGATGAATTCCGCCTCGTCGGACGCGAGGAACAGCGCGGCGTTCGCGATATCGCGGGGCTGCGACAGCCGGCCCAGCGGAATGCTGGCGACGAACTTCGCGCGCATCTCGGGCGTGTCCTCTCCCATGAACGTCGCCAGCAGCGGCGTATCGCCGGCGACCGGGTTGATCACGTTCACGCGGATCCGATGCGGCGCGAGCTCGACGGCCATCGCGCGCGACGCGACGATCATCGCGCCCTTGCTGCTGTTGTACCAGACCAGGCCGGGCCGCGGGCGCACGCCCGCCGTCGATGCGATGTTGACGAACACGCCGCCGCCGGCCTTCTGGAAATACGGCACGATGTGCCGAGCCGTCCAGTACAGGCTCTTGACGTTGACTGCGTAGACCCGGTCGAACTCCTGCTCGGTGACCGTCAGCAGCGATTGGTTGCGGTGCGACACGCCGGCGTTGTTGACGACCACGTCGAGCTTGCCGAATTGCTCCAGCGCGGCGCCCAGCAGCGCCGCGACGTCGTCGCCGCGCGAGACGTCGGCGCGCGCGAACGCGGCTTCGCCGCCGGCGTCGCGGATCGCGCCGACCACGCGCTCGCCGCCGGCCGCGTCGATGTCGTTGACGAGCACTCGCGCGCCTTCGGCCGCGAATCGGCGCGCGATCCCCTCGCCGAAACCCGAGCCGGCGCCCGTGACCAGCGCCACCTTGTCCTTCAGTCGCATCGCGTTCCTCTTCCCCTCGCTTGCTCGCGCGTCGCCCGCTCGGCCGTCAGCCGTGACGGATCGCGACCGTCTTCAGCGTCGTGAAGCCGTACAGCGCCTCGAAGCCCTTCTCGCGGCCGTAGCCGCTGTGCTTGACGCCACCGAACGGCAGCTCGACGCCGCCGCCGGCGCCGTAGTTGTTGACGAACACCTGACCCGAACGCAGCCGGCGCGCCAGTCGCAGCTGACGACCTCCGTCGCGCGTCCACACGCCCGCGACCAGCCCGTACTGCGTATCGTTGGCGATCCGGACCGCGTCGTCCTCGTCGTCGAACGGCATTGCCGCGAGCACCGGACCGAACACCTCTTCCTGCGCGAGCCGGTGCTGCGGCGGAACGTCGCGCAGCAACACCGGGGCCTGGTAGAAGCCTTCGGCCGGCGCGCCGTCGACGACCTCGCCTTCGGCGGCCAGCCCGATCCCGTGCGTCTGCACGTCCGACAGGAAATCCCAGACCCGCTGCTGCTGCTTGCGGTTCACCAGCGGGCCCAGATCGAGGTCCATCGATGCGGGACCCGCACGCAGCGTCCGAAAGCGCTCGCCCAGCCGCTCGAGCAGCATTTCGTAGGCCGCGCGTTCGACCAGCAGCCGGCTGCCCGCCGAACAGGTCTGGCCGGAATTCTGGATGATTGCGTTGACCAGCACCGGAAGCGCTGCGTCCAGGTCGGCGTCGGCGAACACGATCTGCGGCGACTTGCCGCCCAGCTCGAGCGTGACCGGGCAGTGATGACTCGCAGCCGCCTGCGCGACCCGGCGGCCGGTTTCGGGCGATCCGGTGAACGAGATGTGGTCGATCCCCGGATGCTCGGCCAGCGACTGGCCCGCCTCGCTGCCGTAGCCGGTCACGATGTTCAGCGCACCCGGTGGCAGTCCGACCGACGCTGCCAGTTCGGCGGCTTTGAGCAGCGACAGGCAAGCGTCCTCGGCCGGCTTGACGACGCACGCGTTGCCGGCGGCGAGCGCGGCGCCGACCGAACGCCCGAAGATCTGCATCGGGTAGTTCCACGGGATGATGTGGCCGGTCACCCCATGCGGCTCGCGCATCGTCAGCACCGTGTAGCCGTCGTGATACGGGATCGTCTGCCCGTGCAGCTTGTCGGCTGCGCCGGCGTAGAACTCGAAGTAGCGGGCGAGCGCCGCGGCATCGGCGCGCGCCTGCTTCAGCGGCTTGCCGGTGTCCTGCGACTCGATCTGCGCGAGCTCGTCGGCATGCGCATCGATCGCATCGGCCCAGCGCCGCAGCAGCCGTCCGCGGTCGGCGGCGGCCAGGCGGCCCCAGCGTCCGTCGAACGCGCGCCGCGCGCTGTCGACCGCGCTGTCGACGTCGGCGCGGCGACCGCGCGCGATGTGCGCGAACGTCTGGCCGGTCGACGGGTCGACGACGGCGATCGAATCGTCGCCGGCACCGGCCGTGGCGGCGTTGTCGATGAAGTGGGCAAACCGCATCGGGATCTGCAGCATGGATGCGCTCCTCCGGAAATCGGGGTCGACACGGCCCCGGGCGCCGATTATCACTCGATTCTGGACTCTTGCTAGCATCGCAGGTTTCGCCGACGGAGCGCCGCGATGAACCTCGACCGGGTGGGACCGGGTCACGACGTCCCGAACGACTTCAACGTGATTATCGAAATCCCGATGAACGCGGACCCGATCAAGTACGAGGTCGACAAGGAAACCGGCGCGCTGTTCGTCGACCGGTTCATGATGACCTCGATGCACTACCCGTGCAACTACGGCTACGTGCCGCGAACGATCGCCGACGACGGCGATCCGGTCGACGTGCTGGTCATTACGCCGGTGCCGGTGACGATGGGCGCGGTGCTGCGGTGCCGGCCGCTGGGCGTGCTGAAGATGCAGGACGAGGCCGGCGGCGACGCCAAGCTGCTCGCGGTGCCGATCGACCGGATCCTGCCGATCTACAAGCATTGGCGCCGCGCCGAGGACCTGGCGCCGGAGCGGTTGGCGACGATCCGGCACTTCTTCGAGCACTACAAGGACCTCGAAGCGGGCAAATGGGTCAAGGTGGTCGGATGGGGCGGACCGGAGGAGGCGGCGAGCGAGCTGCTCGACGGGATCGAGCGATTCCGCGCGGCCGAGGACAAGCGGCGTTATTAGGC
>DATLGW010000607.1:0-2093 GCA_035540315.1 Burkholderiaceae bacterium
CCGGTGCTCGAACGTCGATCCCTGGCGCGTCGCCCTGAGCCACAGCCGCCGCGTCGTCGGCAGATCCTGCTCGTGGATCGCATCCAGCCAGCGCTCGTACGATCCCCCGGTGTCGCCGTCACGGGTGTAAGCGAACCACGCCGGGTTCGCGTACGCGATCTGGCTATCCGCGGCGGACGCGATCACTGGCCAAGGCACGCCCTGGGCCAGTGCCTCGAGTTCGGGCAGGAGACGGGAGCGCTCGGACATGGCCTGCTGCGTCCGAGCAAGCCCCGTACCTGAACACGGGAAACCCCCGGGTCAGTCGGGTTGCGGCGCGCTGCCGCCCGCTCCCGCGGGCGAGCGCGCGCGCGGCTCGGGCTTGCGGTCGATCAGCTCCGCGACGGTGCGGAACAGCTCGACCGGCGCGACCGGTTTCGCGAGAAAGCGGTCGAAACCCGATGCGAGCGCATGATCGCGCAGCGTCGAGCTCGCATGGGCGGTCAGCGCGAGCGCCGGCAGCCGCGGCCACTCGGCGCCGCTCGCCTGCTGCTGCGCTTCCCACTCGCGCATCCGGCTGAGCAGGCTCAGTCCGTCCTCCTCGGGCATCGCGATGTCGAGGATCGCGGCGTCGAACCGGCCGCCGGCTTTCGGGACCGCGTACAGCGCCATCGCTTCGCGCGCCGATCCGACTGCAGTGACATGCGCGCCTCGCTGCCCGAGCAGCGTGGTCAGCACGTCGCGCATCTCCGACTGATCGTCGACCACCAGCAGCGACAGGCCGTCGAACGCGATCGCGTCGATCGGCTCGTCCTGCGCCAGCGTTTCCGACGGCGGCGGCGGCACGCGCTCGAGCGCCAGCTCGAGCGCAGCCGGCTGTCCGGAGCCGGGATCGATCAGCCGGATGCGCCCGCCGTGGAGCTCGACGATCTGACCCGCCAATGCGAACGGCAGCGCCAGCTGCCGCTCCGCGCGCAGCCGGCCGCCCTGCCGCTCGTCGAACGCGCGGAACACCTGCGCCAGATTGCTGGCTGCCGCGCCCGCAGGCCGCTCGTCGATCCGCACTGCGACCGTCATTGCGGCGCCGGATTCCACCGCAAGCCGGATCTGCGAGGCTTCGCTGCCGTACTTGATCGCCGCCGCCAGCAGCGTCCGCAGCACCCGTTCGAGCCGTTCGGCATCGGCCTCGATCCACGGCCGCGCTGCATGCAGCCGCGCCACCAGCCCCTGCCGCCGCTGCTGCGCCGCCGGCTGCTCGGCCTCCACGCAACGCGCGACCAGCGCGTTCAGGTCGACCGGCGACTTGCGCAGCTTCAGCTCGCCGCGGATCGCACGCGCGGCCTCCAGCAGCGTATCGACCAGCTCGCGCTGCTGGTGCACTGCGCGGTTCAGCCCCGTCGTCGCGCGCGCGACCGCATCCGGGCCGAAGCTGCCCGATTGCTCGAGCACGTGCAGCCAGCCGACCATCGCGTTCAGCGGCGTGCGCAACTCGTGCGACACCAGCGACAGGAACTCGTCCTTCGCGCGGTTCGCCTGCTCTGCCGCTTCGCGGCGCGCCGTTTCGGCAGCCACCAGCGATTCGCGCTCGGATTGCAGCTGCTGCAACCGCGCCTGCTGTTGCGACTGCATTTGCGCCAGCTCGTCGCGCGCCTCGTGCTGTGCCGACACGTCGACGTCGATCACGCGCAGCCGCGGCGGTGCGGAATCCGCAGCCGCAGTCAGCCTGCCGATCGAGCGCGTCCAGCGCCGACCTCCGTCGTCGAGCTGCCAGCATGCGACGACATCGAGCGTTCCCGTTTCCCGCGCGCGCTGCAGCGCGTCGCGAAACGGCGCGCGGTGCTCCGGCGCGAGCCGCTGCAGCAGCGCATCGAGCGAGCCGTCGAACCGCTGCGGGTCGACCCGCATCAGCGCGCACTGCTGCGCCGACCAATGGACGCGGCCATCGGCTGGGTCCCACTGCCATGACGCGATGCCTGCCGCAGCAGCGAGATCCCGATCGGCGCGTTCGATCTCGACCTGCGTCCGCAACTGCCTGAGCTCGTCGATCTCCGCGGCGACTCCGACGATCTCGACGGCACGGCCGTCGCGATCCCGCCGCAGCACTGCGTCGGTGC